>DASTGE010000059.1:0-9767 GCA_035719405.1 Burkholderiaceae bacterium | reverse complement strand
CACGACCTTGGTGTGGAACGGCGCGTACTGGTCGGAGATATGGGTGTAGAACGTCCGCCCTGGGCTGCTGCCGTATTTCGGATTGATGTGGCCGGTACTCTCGGCCTTGCTGCCGGTGCGGAAGTTCTGGCCGTCCGACGACGTAGAGGCAAGTAAATCTGGTACCGGCCCTTTGGGCCCACCTGCCTCGTGGGAAAGTCATCGCCAGTCACACATTTACCCGCACGCTCAGCAAAGAGAAAGTGTGACTTCGCATCCGCGCAAGGCAATTTTGAGACTTCACGCATCCAAGGCGCAAGACTGTACGTATCTGGTTGAGTGAACAAGACGTTTTCGCCACGCTACGTTGCACCACTCGCCATCGCGCGGACTCGCTGCGCACGCCTGCTTGAGGCATTCAGCCCCAAGCTCGCACGCCGAGTGCGCCTGTTTGATCACGCGGTGTTTCGGCAATGGGTTTGTCTCGAAGCCCGTACCGATGTGCTGCAGTTCTGCGAGTACCCTGCTCGGCTGGGTTCAGGTCCCGAAGCGCGTTTCGTCGACTTCTGGGTGCGCGATAACGAGGGCGAACGATTCCTGGTCATCGGCGACGCTGACTTCACCGCCCCGGCTGTAGACGGCGTCGCGTTGCAGCAAGTCACCTCGGCCGAGCTTGCCGCGGCCGCCATATGGATCGAGAACTGGCAGCGCATGCTGGCGACGATCACGACGTGCCGGTCGCTGGTGCCCAAGAGCCTGTTGCGCTCGGTTCTCGCGCTGGTGAGCGAGCCTGCGCCACTGTCGCGCATCGAGCACGAACTCTCGGCGGGCGATCCGATGCTGGTGCGCGCCGCCGTCTTCGACCTGCTGCGCACCGGCCAACTGCGCGCCCCTTCGCTTCATACCCAGCCGTTGTCGCTGCACAGCCTCGTGGAGCCCGCACCATGAACCGCCGTAGCGCCCACAGCCTCAATCCGTCGGCGTGGCCTGAGTTCGACGACCGGGCGCTGAGCGCGTCGCGTCGCAGGGTCTTCGTGGCGCGTCGCAAGGCGATCGAACTGTATGTGGCCGACGCAGCGCTGTCGGTCATCGAGGCGCAGACCGGCATCCGCCGAGGCCAGCTCTATCGCCTGCTGTCGCAATGCACGGCTGTGCATGAGGATGGCTGCGTCTACGGCTGGCGCGCCCTCGTGCCGTATGCGCGCGTGGCCAACTACGAACGCATCGCGAGAGTCGTGCTTCAGCCTGATGGCTCAGGCGCGGCCGGTGCATTCGCCACACTGCTGCACACCCACCCTTCCCTTGTCGAGTGGATCACTCAGCAAGTCCGCTCAAAGGCCGTCGCCCTTGACCAGCGCTCGACTGACAAGGGGCTGCGCGTGCGACTGCGAGGCCTCAAGCGCGTGCATCTGGATTTCCAGCGCCAGTGCCGCCTGATGGGCTTGACCGCGTCCGACTACCCGTTCAACACGGAGCGCATGGCCATCCGCTCGCTGGCGCAGGCCTTGCGCTCGCAGATCCTGCGCAGTTTCGGCCGCAGCGCGCATCTCGCTGGGGCCACGCACCTGAAGGGCCTGCCCGTCGAGGACGGCACGCCGGCGGCGCTGCAGGCCCTGGACGTCGTCGAGTTCGACGGCCATCGCCTCGACGTACGCCTGAAGATTGTCGTGCGCGACCCGCTGGGCTTTGAGCAGCAGTTCGAGATCGAACGCGTCTGGATGCTGGTGATCATCGACGTGTTCAGCCGCGCGGTGCTGGGCTACCACATCAGTCTCAATCGGGAGTACTCCCGGCACGACGTGATTCGTGCAATCGAGGCCGCGCTCGAGCCGCATAGGACGCGCACCTTCACTCTGCCGGGTGTGGGCTACGGCGTCGCCGGCGGCTTTCCCTCAGGCAAATTGCCGGAGTTGGGCTACGCAACGTGGCGCTGGTTCAAGCTCGACAATGCCAAGGCCAATTTGTCGGACGATGTTCGGCATGCGCTGGCCGAGTTCATTGGCTGTTCCATCAACGCAGGCCCTGCGCACACACCCGATGACCGCCCCTACATCGAGCGCTTCTTCGGCTCGATCGCGTCCCGCCTGTCGTCACGACTGCCGGGCTACACAGGCTCCAACGCAAAGGACGTGCGGCGGGCCTTGTCCGACCCGAAGGGCAATCTGCGCCTATACGTCTCGCTTGCCGAGATCGAGGAACTACTCGAAGCCGCGATCGCCAGCTACAACGCTACCCCGCACGACGGATTGAACGGCCGCACGCCGCTGGAGGCGATCGAGCATTCGGTGCGAAACCGCGGCGCGATGCTGACATGGCTTCCCGAGGCGAAGCGCCGCACTCTGTGCCTGATGCAGACCCCGAAGCGCGCCATCGTGCGCGGCTATCTGCACCAAGGGCAGCGCCCGCATATCAACTTCCACGGCGTGCGCTACACCAACGCGACGCTGGCCAGCACTGTGGCGTTCCTCGGGCAGTCGCTGCGGCTGTACTACCACAGCGACGATCTGCGCACGCTGCGCGCCTTCGCGCCGGACGGCGCGGAGATCGGCGTGCTCAAGGCGCAAGGCGCCTGGGGCGAGATCCCTCACAGCCTGAAGCTGCGGCAGGAGATCCTGAAGCTGCGCGGGCGCAAGCGGCTGACCAGCGCCCTCACCCAGGAATTCCTACAGGAGTTCATCGAACACAAGCTTGCCAAGGCCAAACGCACGCGTCGTGCGGCCAGCGACTTGGCGCAGGCCGTAAAGACATTGGCCGCGGCGCCCACCAGCGTCTCGGCGCAACCACCGCAGGCCTCGCCGCCGGCCCCCGAAATCGAAGCCACTGAGGCAGCGCCTCAAAAGGTCGAACCGCAACGCATGCGAATCCGCAGCGGTTTCGTCGGCCCCATCTGATTGGATCAACTCGCGACCAGGAGACATTCGTGCCACGCAAAAGTCCCGACCCCGTGATGCCTGCGCCAACAAAGCCAGCATCTGCGCCCTCGCCTGCAGCCACGCCTCAGGCGTTGCCCAGTGTGATGCCACCCGAGACGCGCGGACGCCCGATCGACCCGTCTTTGCACCCGATCGAAACCGGCGCGTATCGCGTGGCCACGCCCGCCATCGAGGCATTTTGCAACCTGGTTCAACGCTGCCTGCGCTACCGCATCACCGGCGCGCTGATCTACGGGCCATCGCGCATCGGCAAGACCCGCGCGATCGAATACGTGCGCCTGTGGCTGAGCGTCACGCAGCCGAAGATGGTCACGTATCACGCGCAGGCCGAGCACAAGCCGAGGCATGCTGAAGGACCGTTCTTCGCCACCCTGCTGCAGGCTGTCGGTCATCCCGAGCCCGACAGCGGCACCAACCCGGCCAAGCGCATCCGGCTGATCAACAAGATCAAGGAGGCGTGCTCGCGCGCCGGCAGCTCGGTCGTCGTCCTGTTCTGCGACGAAGCGCAGCGCTACGACGACAACGAGTACGAGTGGCTGCGCGACGTGCACGATCAACTCGACCGCATTCAGATCCGCCTGTTCACGTTCCTGGTAGGGCAGCAGGACCTGCTTTCCGTAAAGACGGCGCTGCAGCAGGCGCGCAAGACGCAGATCGTCGCGCGCCTGATGGTCGAGGAGCTGCCTTTCTTCGGCATCCGCCATGTGCAGGATGTAGCCACCTGCCTGGACAGCTACGATCAGACCGAGCATCCACCCGGCAGCGACTGGAGCTTCACGCGCTTTTACCTGCCGCTGGCAGCTGCCGCAGGCTATCGATTGGCCGACGACGCGCCGCTGCTATGGGCCGCGTTTGAGCAACTGCATCACAAGCACGGGCTGCCAGGGAAACTCGAGATCCCGATGGAGTCGTTCGCCCGCGCCGTCGAAATTGTGCTCAAGGACGGAATGTCGCGCGACGCAGCCGGGTGTCGGCCGGATGTCGTCATCTGGTATGCCGCAGCGCAGGCCAGTGGCTATATCCAAGCGCGGCGCGCAATTAGCCAGGAGATTCTGGCGGCGGCCGCATAGAGCGATAGAGCTCAGCGTCATGGCAATGCCAATCCTCACCTTCGACGACCGGGCGCTTAGCCCGAGCTTCGGCTATGTGTTCCAGCGGCGCTGGCTGCAGCCTTACGAATCGATCGTCGGCATATTGTGGAAGTTCGCCCGTATGAACCGACTGCCGGCTCACACGGTGGTCATGCACCTGCGCCGAGGCGACCTCGATCCCTACGCGGGCATCAATCCCCTCGAAGTCGATGTGTCGCTGGTGGCTCGGCTCCTGGGCATCACGCGCAAAAGCGTTAGTGACGGCGTGGGTCGATGTCACGAGGCGGCCTGCCCGTTGCTACGCACGTGCGGCCGCTGCCTCAGTCTGGGCTACCACGCGCGGCTGCACCAACTGCTGCGCCACGAACGCTGCCCTATTCACGGCCAGCCGCTACAGACACTCTGTCGCCGCTGTGGTCAAGCCTGCACGTACCGGCTCAACGCGCTGTTGATCGACGCGGCGTTTCGCTGCGCTCACTGTCGCGCTTATCGCACCTTCACCGGCTCGGCGCCGACAAGCTGGTGCCTGCCCTTGCCCACCAAGGATCGCATCGCCATTACACGCGCTGCACTCGCTTGACGTTCCCGCATGTCCGCAGCACACCCCGGCTACCGCGGTCGCACATTTACTTCGCCGCAGCTCCGGCTGTCTCACATTTGCTTGCCTGCCGCTAAATCCTTGTCCGACGCGGCCCAGCGGCTCATGCGGCCGCAACGGGCGCCGGAGTCATACTTTTACCCGCACGTTTGTCACAGATTCGCTTTCCTCTACGGTTTACGCTTCGTCGAAGGCGGCGGTGGAGTCACTCACCTCCATCATGGCGCGCGAACTCACGGCCTTCGGGATCACAGTCAATGTCATCGGGCCCACGCCGATCGACACCGATCTGACCCGGGCTGTGCCGGCGGACAAGATGCAGCGCCTGCTCCAGCGGCAGGCAATTGCTCGCTACGGGCGCTTCGAGGACGTTGCCAACGTTGTCGACTTTTTCCTGTCCGATCGCAGCGACTTCATCACCGGACAACGGATCTTCCTCGGCGGCGTCTGAACTCCGCCCTCACAACCAGAAGCCACGCAGATGAACTTTCAACCTCTTCTCGATGAACTCGCGACCCTGCTAGAAGTGCCCGTCGGTGCGCTTTCTGCCGAGGCCCGGATGGACGGATTTGAAAACTGGGATTCGCTTACCAAGGTGAGCCTCATCGGTTTCGTGAGCGACCGTTACTCACTATCACTGGATGGCGACCTGCTGGAGCGAGTCCAAACGGTGGGCGAACTTACGGCGATGCTGGCACAGCGAGCCACCGTCTGATGGAGGCCTCGTTCGAGGAGGTCCGCATCCGTGCTATCGCCGCCGCGCTGCCGCGCACATCGCTGAACCTCACCGACTTGGCCAAGGACTTCGGTGCCCTCGAGGTGAAGCGCATTATCCGCAGCACGGGTATCGAGTCGGTACGCATCGCGGGTGAGCTGAATACTGGAGATCTGTGCCAAGCGGCGGCGCGCTCGCTGTTCGACACTACCGGCGTGCACCCTGGTAGTGTCGACGCGATCGTCGTCGTCACGCAGACGCCCGACCTGGTAATGCCTGCGACCAGCGTAATGCTGCAGCACCGTCTCGGATTGCCCGTGCACTGCGCGGCTTTCGACATCAACTATGGCTGCTCAGGCTACATCTATGGCTTGTACCAAGCTGCGATGCTAGTAAGTTCGGGTGGCTGCGGCCGTGTCCTCCTGTGTACCGGAGACGTGATTACGAAGCTTCTGCACTCTGAGGACCGCCATCTGCGCATGTTGTTTGGCGACGCGGCGACGGCCACCTTGGTTGAGCGTGGTGACGACCGCATCGACTTTTCGCTGCGCACGGACGGCTCCGGAGCCAAGCACCTGAACACCCCGCATTCGCATGCCGCGGGACAGTCTGGTACGGCACAAGTCAGCCGCCTGTACATGGACGGCGCGCAGGTAATGAACTTCGCGCTGAGCAGCGTGCCGCCGGCCATCGATGCCTTGCTCGATCGCCTTCGGATCCGATCGCAGGACGTCCCGCTATACGCGCTGCATCAGGCGAACCGCTTCATGCTGGAGTACCTTGCTCGCAAGATGGGCCTATCGCCGCAGCAGGTGCCGGTGCAGGTGCGCGAGGTAGGCAATACCGGCCCCTCGTCAATCCCGCTGGCCATGTCCATTGGCGTGCCGGGCGTGCTCTTCCGACAGGATGGCGTGGTTGCTTGCGGCTTCGGCGTGGGCCTGTCGATCGGCGTCGCCCAACTGCCGCTGGCTTGCACACAAATCATCCCACCTGTTGACGTGGCGCCGCACTGCGCTACATCGCTACTTTCCATTCCTAAAGAGGAACAAGACCATGAACTTGAAGGCGATCTGGTTTGACTTCGGTGGCGTGTTGTCCCCGCCCATTGACGACCTCTTCAATGAGTACCATGCCAAGACCGGCGTAAGCCGTATCCAGATGGAAGCGGCAATGGCGGAGGTTGCACGTCCAATGGGCGTGCACCCGCTCGCCCCGATCGAACTCGCCATGCTCACCCAGCGTGAGTGGGGCATGCGCATGCGGCAGGAGCTCACGACGCTGTACCCCGGGATCGACCTGCAGCGCTGTGACTTCGACAACCACGGTGATCAGTGGTTCAAGGACCATTCCGCCAACGCCGGCATGATCGACCTGATGAAGGAGGCCAAGGAACTTGGTTTCAAGGTCGGCATCCTGACCAACAACGTAGTCGAATGGGAGAAGCCCTGGCGAACAATGCTTGACGTAGACCACCTCGTCGATGACATCGTCGATTCGTGCAAGGTCGGCGCGCGCAAGCCGCAAAAGCAGATTTTCGAGCTGTCGGCGCATCGCATCGGCTGCAGCCCCGGCGAATGCCTGCTAATCGACGACCTCGAGGAAAACTGCGACGCCGCGCGTGCATACGGCTGGCGCGCGATCGTGTTTCGCGACAACGTACAAACCGAGGCTGAACTGCGCGATCTGATGGGTTCGGCCACGTTCGCCTGACACAGGGAGTAAGACGATGCTGATGCCTACCCGCGTTCGCGTGTTCGACATCCCTTACCTGGATGCACCGCCGCAATACGAGACGGTCGAAGGTGACACCCCGTATCCGCAGATCCGCTTGCCGAGCGGTCACGTGGCGGCCCATCTGATCCGCTACGAGGACGTCCGCAAGGTGCTGGCGGACACCTCCGTCAGCCGTACAGCCTGCAATGTCGAGGGGGGGCCTACGTTCCTGCCGGGACCGACGCAAAAGGAACTCCTGCTCAACCTCGACATGCCCGACCACGCGCGGTCGCGCCTGCTGGTCACCAAGGACTTCAGCCCGCGCGGTGTCGAAAGCGTGCGCCAAGTAGTCGAGGAGACGGTCAACCGCTGTATTACTGAGATGCTGTCTGGCGAGCGCCCCGCCGACGTCTTTCAATCCGTGCTGCAGGAGGTTACCGTCACAACGGTGTGCCAGATACTGGGCATTCCATTCCAGGACCACAAGACCTTCCGGCGTTGGAGCCAGATCATTCAGGTTGCGCCACGTGATGACATTCCCGGGATCGAGGAGGCGGTGAAGGCAAGCCACGACTACCTGATGGATTTCGTGCGGGGTTCCCGAGAGGCGCGGGCGGACGGGTTCATACGGCGCCAAGTGGATGCACGGCGCGACGGCCTGCAGCCGCTCAGCGACGAGGAGATCGTTGGTGTGCTGCTGGGGATCCTGCTCGGCGGCGACCACAACTGCCTAAGCGTTATGAGCAAGTGCGTCTACACGCTGCTATGCGCGCCGTTGCTATGGCAGAAGCTCGTCGATGATCCCGGGCGCGTGCCGGCTATGATCGAGGAGCTAATTCGGGTGATTCCGATCGGCAAGCTCTCGACCTTCCCACGCATCGCGACCCAGGCGATCGAGACCTCGGTGGGCAGAGTGCCGGCGGGCAGCCCGTTCTACGCCAACGTCTTCCTTGCTAACCGGGACCCGGAGGCATTCCCCGACCCGTTAACCATCGACCCGGACCGCAAGGGTAAGTCCCACATCCAGTTTGGCGTTGGAATCCACAGCTGCATGGGGTTTGCCCTCGCTCGTATGGAGATCGCTATCGTGCTGAACGCTCTACTGCAGCATGTTCCGTCGATAGCACTCGACGCAGATCCTGCATCACTGCAATGGATCAACGGTACGGTATTGCGCCGTCCTGACCAGTTGCCGGTTCGCTGGACTCAGGCCTCGTGACACAACGCTAAGGAAAGCATCTCATGACAGACCTATCGTTGATGGCGACGCTTCAATCGTTCGGCGAACGTATCGCCGTGCACACGGTGTCCGCTTCCCACAGCTATCGAGACCTCTGCCTCGCAGTGGAATGTCAGCGCGAGCGGCTGCGTGCCGCCGGCGTCGTCACCGGCGAAACGGTATTCCTCCAAGGTGGATACTCATTCGACGGCATTGCGATGCTGTTGGCGCTGTATCTCAACGCCAACATCGTTGCGATGAACACCTCCGGCAACGCCTGCGAGATCGACGACAAGCTGCGTACCGCCCAGGCCGGCTTCTTTGCCGACCTCCGTGATGGAACTCTGCGCGATTTACGTGCGCCGTCCGGTGCAGCTGAGGCGCTACCGCTGGTGGAGCGCCTGCGCGAGCAGGGCCTCGCTGGCCTGATCCTCTTCAGCAGTGGTACGACCGGCCGCCCCAAGGCCATGCTGCACGACCTTAGCCGCTTGGTCGAGAGCTATCTCGGGCGCCGGCCGCGGCAGATCAACATGCTACTGTTCCTGCTCTTTGACCATATCGGCGGCATCAATACGGTACTTAACGTCTTGGCCATCGGCGGCACGGCCACGATCCCGCCACAGAATACGCCTGAGCACGTTGCGGATATGGTGGAACGGTTTAAGGTGAATGTGCTTCCCACGTCGCCCACCTTCCTCAATCTGCTGCTGCTCAGCGGTGCGCTAGACCGCCATGAGATGGCGTCGCTGCGGCTGGTGACCTACGGCACCGAGCCGATGCCGGCGGGGCTGCTCGCCCGACTGCGCGAGCGCCTGCCGCGCGTGCGCCTCGTCCAGACCTTCGGCACTAGCGAGACGGGCATCATCAGCACCGCCGCCATGGCGTCGGATAATTTATACATGAAGTTCGACGATCCCGCGATCGAGCACAAGGTTGTTGACGGCGAGCTTTGGCTGCGCAGCAAGCGCCGCATCCTCGGCTACCTCAACCACACCTCGGATGCGCTCACTGACGACGGCTGGTTCATTACTGGCGATGCTGTGGAGGAGCAGGAGGATGGTTCGATTCGCATCCTCGGCCGGCGCAAGGAGGTCATTAATGTCGGTGGAGAGAAGGGGCGTTGGTGCACGGATGCGGAGTGAGACGAGGAACGCCCTTTCCCCGCGCTCTCAGTTGGCGTCAAGCACGTTGCGGACGGAGTTCGGCCGACCGGCCGCGAGCATGCGGTTCAGGACGACCGCGCCGACCGCCGCTTCGGTACGACGGCCGGCGTCGTTGCGCGCACGCAGCCGCGTCCCGATGAGCGCCTTGTAGCGACCCATCGTCGTCTCGACCAGCGCGCGCCGGCCGTAGCCAGTCACCTCTTGCCAGCCGAGCTTGCCGAGCGCGGCCACGGTGTGGACATGGATGTCACGGCGCGAGGCGTCCATCCCCAGCTCGGGCGGCATCGTCGAAGTAGCCCGAGGGGGAATCACGATCGCGATGTCCGCGCTCCGCGCGGCGATGGCCACGTAGGTCG
>DASTGE010000058.1:0-4746 GCA_035719405.1 Burkholderiaceae bacterium | reverse complement strand
AGCTGAACCATCTTGCTGATCAGGTGTGAGTATGCGGCGACGGGGGGTGTCACACAATACCCATGCTCGCGCGCTCTGCCCTTCCCTCCTCTCCTCTCAATTGCGTTCATTGATGACGGCATCCGTATCGGCACCCAGCGCAGGCGGTGCCACCCGGTAGGTCACGGGTGTCTTTGACAGACGGAGTGGACTGGCGACGGACGGCACGGTGCCCAGCACGGGATGTGGCAACTCCACCCTCAGATGACGCGCCTGAACCTGCACGTCGGCAAACACCTGTTCAACAGTGTTGATGGGACCGCACGGCACGTTCGCGCGCTCGAGCAGTTCGATCCATTCGGCGGTGGTGCGCGCCACCGTCACCTTTCGCAGCATCGGCGCCAGCAGTTGTCGATGTTCCACGCGAGCCGCATTGGTCGCAAAGCGGGAGTCGGTCGCCCATTGCGGGTGGCCCGCGACTTCGCAGAACGACGCGAACTGGCTGTCATTGCCGATGGCGAGGATCATGTCGCCATCGGCGGTCGGAAAGGCCTCGTAGGGCACGATGCTCGGATGGGCGTTGCCCAAGCGCTGGGGTGAGCGTCCGGTGACCAGGTAATTCAATGCCTGGTTCGCAAGGCAGGACACCTGCACATCGAGCAATGCAATATCGATATGCTGGCCCTCGCCCGAACGCTCGCGCCATGCCAGCGCTGCGAGAATTCCCGCCACGGCGTGCAGGCCGGTGAGCACGTCGGTGAGCGCCACGCCGACCTTCATCGGGCCGCCGCCTTCCTCCTCGTCAGGTCGACCGGTCACGCTCATGAGGCCGCCCATACCCTGGATCATGAAGTCGTAGCCCGGCCGATTCGCATAAGGCCCCGTCTGGCCGAAGCCTGTGATCGAGCAGTAGATGAGGCGCGGGTTGATCTTCGACAGGCTGTCGTAGTCCAGGCCGTACTTCGCAAGGCTGCCGACCTTGAAGTTCTCGATCAGCACGTCGCACTCCGCGGCGAGCTTGCGCAATGCGGCCTGTCCCTCGGCCGTCGTCATGTCGATCGCGACCGACTTCTTGTTGCGATTCGCGCAAAGAAAATAGGCCGACTCGACGGGCGAGCCGTCGGAGCCCATGGCATAAGGCGGGCCCCAGCCGCGAGTGTCATCACCGCGGGCGGGATGCTCGATCTTGAGGACTTCGGCCCCGAGATCTCCGAGCATCTGGCTGGCCCACGGCCCTGCCAGCACACGGGACAGGTCGAGCACGCGCACATGCGAGAGCGCGCCTTGGGAATCAGGCTTCATGTGTGGCTCCTCTGGTGCGACTACTCTATTCCTTCCCCGGCAAGAGGCTTTCAAGCGCCGATACGAGCCTGCCCCCACTCCTTGACCCGCCGACGATTCGGGACTTCCCGAAGACGGGACTTGTGTCACGAGGAGGAGGTCGATACTGCAACCATGAAGCAAATCACTCTGCCCGATGGCGACCGGGTGCCCGCACTCGGTCAAGGCACCTGGCGCATGGGCGAGGATCCGGCCCGGCGCGCGCAGGAACTGGCGTCGATCCGGCACGGGATCGACCTTGGCCTCACGCTCATCGACACCGCCGAAATGTATGGCGACGGGCGCTCGGAGATGCGGGTCGGCGAGGCGATACAAGGCCGGCGCGACGACGTGTTCATCGTGACCAAGGTCTACCCGCATCATGCCTCCCGCAACGAGATGCAACGGGCGTGTCACGGCAGTCTGCAACGGCTGGGTGTCGATGTCATCGACCTGTACCTGCTGCATTGGCCCGGCCGCATTCCCCTCGACGAAACGATGCAGGCGTTCACCGATCTTCAGCGTGAAGGCAAGATACGCCATTGGGGCGTCAGCAACTTCGACCTCGAGTTGATGCAGGCGTTGCAAGACATCGCCGGCGGTTCAGCGGTGCAGACCAATCAGGTGCTGTACAACCTCTCGCACCGCGGCATTGAGTGGGACTTGCTTCCCTGGCTGCGTGAGCGTCGAATCCCGGTCATTGCTTATTCCCCGTTCGATGAGGGCCGGCTGTTGCGCAATCGACCGCTCGTTGATTTTGCCAAGCGCAATAGAATGACCGCATCGCAGGCATGCATCGCGTGGCTGCTCGCTCAGGATGATGTCATCGCCATTCCCAAGACGGGCGACCGGGAGAGAATGGTGGAGAACGCCGCTGCGGTCGATCAGCCGTTGACCCCGGAGCAGTTGCACGAATTGGACACGCTGTTCCGGTCGCCGAAAGGACCTGTCCCGTTGGATGTGATCTGATGGGCCGCCCGCTCTCCCCTTTTTCAAGGTCCATCCCACAAACTGGGCATTGGCACGCGGCTACCTTCGCAACACCATGTCTCGTCCTTCAACGAAACGACGAAGCGGCGAGCGTGTACAAGGTGAGGATCCAACGGATACAGGCGGTCCTGCTGCCGCTGCTGGTCGTTCTCTGCGCGGCATCGCTTGTCGCCGATCAGCTTGGCAATCACGACATCGCGTATTGGTTCGCCCTCTGTGTGTCCGTCGTCTTCGGTGCGGTGTCGGCAATCTGGGTGGAGTGGTGGCTTTTCGAGGCGCGCCGGGAGTGATCAACATCGTGCCTGTTTCACGTGCCCGAGCCGTGGTCGGCCGATGCCGGGGTGGTCAATACTGCCGATGGATGAAGGTGCGCTTCGTCACCGTCAGCAGCGCGCCGCCCATCGCGCGCCACTGATTGCCGTTGCCCACCCAGCCCAGCCGCAATGCCGGATTGGTCAGTTGGGCCCCCGGGAAACCGCCGTTCACGTCGGCGATCTGCGTGCGGCCTGTGGCCACGCCGAAGCAGCCCGCGTTGTTGGCGCCGATCCACGAGGTCGACGTCACCGCGATCATCGAATGGACCAGCTGGTGCCCGTTCCAGAAGCCGACGATCTGCCCCGGCGTCACAGTGATGTTGCCGTTCACGCGCGCGGCGCCGCCCGGGCTGGGCCACAGGATGGGCGGCGCAGTGAAAGTGTTCAGCTCCTGCAGCGGGTCCGGGTAGCTGCCGCTGATGAGGCCGCGGCCGATGAGCCAACGGTACACGAAGGTATGGCAGATCTCGCTGTGAGGGTTGTTGCCGGGAACGGGCACCCAGGTGCCCAGGACCATGGTCATGGTCGCGCTCCTTCTGACTGGGAGGGGAGCCACGAAGTTACCCTGCACGGCGCACGCCCGGCAGTGCCCATGGTCACCCTCCGGGGCGTGGCCATGCCGCCTCATCTCACGGGTTAACCTGCCGCTCCTCTTTGCTTCGTTGCTTTCCCATCAGCAGCGCGCCGATTTTCCTCGTCGTCTTGGGAGTCCGACCCGTATCGGCATGACGTCCGCCAGACACGCCCTGCAGCAAGGCGGCGATTCTTCTGGACGGCACGCCTCCTGCGCTTCCTGTCGCAGAGGCACCCTCGGCGGGCACGGCACCGGCCGCACTCTCCGACCCCATTGTTGGCTCCGATGAACCCTCGGCCGCAGGCTGCGGACAACAGGAACAGCCGCGACAGGACGCTGTGCAGCCGGACGACATGGGAGACAACATGAGTGCCCCTTGCTCGAAAGTTGGGAGGATTGGGATCAGAAGCGTATTGGCATCGTCCTGATTCCTGAGGAAATGGCGCGAAGCCGCCGTCCGCAGGGCGAAGTCAACGCCGTACGCAGACGCCGAACCCCCCGCACTTACAGTACGAGAAGCCGCCCCGACGTGGCCTCGCGCGGGCAGTTCGGGATGTCGGGCGGTCGTCGGGCCGGAAGCAGCAGCCACGTTGTCCGACCGAGGAACGGCCATGGAGACTGCCATTCAGTCCGCCGCCGCGATCTCACAGCAGCAAGCCGAAGGCAACAAGCGTCATGACGGCCACCGTGATCCAGCCTGCCCATGCGAGCCTGGTGCTTATCGTCATGTCGCCCATCAGCGAGGGCGAGCGGACCACCGCCATCATCGCGATCAGGACCGGCACCGCCGCGACGCCATTGACGACCGCGGTGATCACGAGGGCCCGCATCGGGTTCACATGCGTCAGCGGCAGAGCGATGCCGACCAGCGTGGCCACTGCAATCGTTCCGTAAAACGCCGGGGCGGCAGCGGGGCGGCGCTCCAGCCCACATCGCCAGCCGAAGGCTTCGCCCAAGGCATATGCCGCGCTGCCGGCCAGTACGGGATGGCAAGAAGACCGGTCCCGATGACACCGCTCGCGAAGAGCCGGGAGGCCAGTCGACCCGCAATGGGCTTCAACGCACTGGCAGCCTTCGCAGGCGCATCGATGTCGTGGGGCCGTGCACATACTGCAACTACTTCCTGATCGCGGCGCTGCAGGCCCGAGGCGTGGACGTGGTGTTTGAGCAAAACGGATCGCGCATCACCGACTATCGACGCGGGACATCTGGGCACGCGCGATCACATCGTGCGCTGGCGTAAGCCGGCAAGCCGTCCTGAGTGGATGACGCCCGAGGAATATGCAAACGCCCCCGATGAACTCGCGCTGCGTGAAGTCAAGGTTGGACACCGGGTGCTGGTCACCACGCTGGTCGATCATCGACGCGTCAGCAAAGCCGATCTTTCCGAGCTGTACGCACGTCGCTGGAATGCTGGAATGCTGGAATGCTGGAATGTCGAGCTGGATTTGCGAAACCTCAAGACCACCACCGGCATGGACGTTCTGCGATGCCAGACGCCGCAGATGAACGACAAGCAGCTGTGGGTCCACTTGCTGGCCTACAACGTGATCCGACTGCTGATGGCGC
>DASTGE010000057.1:0-8119 GCA_035719405.1 Burkholderiaceae bacterium | reverse complement strand
CCATCGGACGCGGTGGAAATCCGCGAGCGCACAGCACTCGACACGCCGCGTACGATTGAGGTCCGCGAATTCCTTCGCTCCACGTCATTGCCAGGCGGGGCAGACAATTCCCTCGCAAAGTACCGCCGCGCCCTCGAAAAGAACGCAGAGCGCCAGGAAGACTCGAGGTGGGCCGACATGAGCATGCAGCGGGCGGCGGGAATATCCAGGTCAGATGCGGCCTGGATTCGCGAGCAGCGGGAGCCGGACTCACCGCGAACGCGCTCAATTCGCATGTTCCTGAATGTCAGCGCCCCACCGGGACAAGACAGCAGCGCCAGTAAATACAGGCGTGCGCTCGAACGGAACCACCATCGGGAGGAAGGTCAAAAATGGCCTGACAAGAGCATGAAGAAGGCGGCCGGGATCAAGCCGAGTCATGCGAAAGAAAACCGTGAGCGCTGGATTGCCGAACACACCGCGAACGATAAAAATCAGCAAGCTCGGGGCGCCGCGTCGCCAAGGCAAGAGTAGAGGCCGACTCATCGCCCCGGAGCCACAGGCGGGTTCGCAGCGTGCTGTCCGGCACCGCATGCGCCACCCCGGCGTTGACCAATGCGGTCTTCGCTGCCACGGGCAAGTGCCTGCGCCGACTGCCAATCGCAGATCAGCTCAAGCGCGCATGAGGAGCAACCGCGCTGCCGGCTTGCGCCGTGGAACCAACCACTGTGCGGTGTTGCTCACGCACCCGACGCGCCACCTTCGATGCCGAGTTCAGCGGCGATGCGCTGCACGAGGCTGCGCAACTGTGCGACCTCGACCGCCAACCTTGCCTGCTCGGACTTGAGCGCCGCGATTTCGCCTGAGTCCGGCGCCGAAACAGCCTCACTCGCGCCCGCTCCGGACGCCGCGCGCTGCATCGGCACGTCGCCGCAAAGCAGATGTGCCCAGCGCGGCTCCCGCTCGCCCGGCGCGCGGGCCAGTTTCACGACGAAAGGCGGATCGTGCGAGGCCATCTCGTCGAGGAAGGCCTCGACCGACGAGATGTCGGCGAAACGGTGCAGCCGTTCGGTGTTCAGCCGCAATTCAGCAGCAGTTTGAGGCCCGCGCAGCATCAACAGCGTGAGCAGCACTGCCGACTGAGTCGGCACGCCCACCCCGCGCTGCATGTTGTGCTCGAAGCGCACGACGCGGCTGCCGCTCACCTCGTTGACCAGGGCCTGGTCCTTCAGGCCGTCGATCGCCTGCAGCACCTCGGCCTCGCTCACGTTCATGACGGGGTCACGGGCCGTCTTCTGGTTGCAGCCCATGGTGAGCGCGTTCAGCGACAGCGGATAACTGTCGGGCACGGTCGACTGCTTTTCCACGAGCACGCCGAGCACGCGCGCTTCCACGGCCTGCAAGGGACGCTTGAGTGCCATTGCCCTGTAAGCCCCCGCTACACGCCGAAGCCGTCGTCAGCCTGGATCACCGCGCCGTTGACGAAGTGGCTTTCATTGGCACAAAGCATCATCAGCACCACGTCCAGATCCTCGGGCTTGCCGACGCGCTTGCGCGGCAGCATCTGCACGAGTTTCTGGCCGTTCTCGGTTTCCCAGTGGTGGTGGTTGATCTCGGTGTCGATATACCCGGGGCAGATCGCATTGACGTTGATGCCGTAGCGTCCCCACTCCAGGGCCATCGCCCGTGTCATGTGGATCAGCGCGGCCTTGCTCATCGCATACACGCCGATCTGCCCGAGCACGCGCAGGCCTGCCATTGATGCGATGTTGACGATGCGGCCGCCCGTGAATGTGCCCGGCGCGGAGCCCTTGGACCGCGCCAGCATCCGCTTGCCCACCTCTTGTGCAACGAAGAAGGCGCCCCGGGTGTTGGTGTCGAAGATGAAGTCGTAATCGTCAGGCGTCACGTCGGTGAGCTTTTGCGTGGTGCTCACGCCGGCGTTGTTCACCAGGATGTCGATCGTGCCCATGTCGGTTTCTGCATGCGCGACCGCGGCTTTGATGCTGTCCGGATCGGTCACGTCCATGCCTACCACATGCGCTTGGCCGTCCTGGGCCTCCAGTTCCGCGCGCAGCGTCTTGAGCCGCTCGACACGGCGCCCCGCCAGTACCACCGCCGCGCCGGCCCTTGCCAGCGCACGAGCGAACTGGGCACCCAAACCGCTCGACGCTCCTGTCACAAGCGCGACACGGCCCGACAGGTCGATGCAATAGCTCATGGATCCACTCCTCTTGGCTTCCGCGCCGACGATAGCATGCGGCCGTCGGCGCAGCATCTGCCCAGGCTCCTAGAATGCCGCGCAGTTCCGGTCTGGAGACATCCCAAGGACAGATGTAATGACACCCCAGGAGATCCTTGAACGACACGGGCCACGCGAGTCGATGGAGTACGACGTCGTCGTGGTCGGTGCCGGCCCCGCAGGCCTTGCCACCGCCATCCGCCTGAAGCAGTTGAACAGCGACCTCTCGGTGGTGGTGCTGGAGAAGGGATCGGAACCTGGAGCACACATCCTGTCCGGCGCGGTCATGGACCCGCGGGCCATGAACGATCTGTTTCCGAACTGGAAGGAACTGGGCGCGCCGCTGAACCAGCCGGTGACCGCTGACGACCTGCTCACGCTCACTGAAACAGGCGCCTCACGTGTGCCGGACTGGCTGATGCCACGCAACTTCCACAACGAAGGCTGCTACGTGATCTCGCTGGGCAACGTGGTCAGGTGGATGGCGCAGCAGGCCGAAGGGCTGGGCGTGGAGATCTTCCCCGGCTTCGCCGCCGCGGAGGTGCTGTACGACGATCAGGGGCGCGTGCGGGGCGTGGCCACGGGCAATGTGGGCGTGGGCCGCAATGGCGAACCCACCGCGAACTTCCAGCTCGGCATGGAACTGCTGGGCAAGTACACGATCTTCGCCGAAGGCGCGCGCGGAAACCTGGGCAGGCAGCTGATCGCGAAGTACAGGCTCGACGAAGGCAAGGATCCATTGAGCTACGCGATCGGCATCAAGGAGCTTTGGGAGATCGACCCCGCCAAGGCCAGGCCGGGCCTCGTGGTGCATACCGCCGGCTGGCCGATGGATCCGCACACCTTCGGTGGCGGCTTCCTTTATCACTACGAAGACAACAAGGTCACGCTCGGCTTCGTGGTCGGCCTCGACTATGCCAACCCATACCTGAGCCCTTTCGAGGAGATGCAGCGCTGGAAGACGCATCCGGCCATCCGGCAGTATCTCGAAGGTGGCAAGCGCCTCGGGTATGGAGCCCGGGCGATCAACAACGGCACGCTGCAGGCGCTGCCCAAGACCATCTTCCCCGGTGGCGCGCTCGTCGGCTGCGACGCCGGCTACATGAATGCGGCGCGCATCAAGGGCAGCCATGCGGCAATTAAGAGCGGCATGCTGTGCGCCGAAGCGCTCGTGCCTGCCTTGGTGGCCGGCCGCTCGGCCGACGAACTCACCGCCTATCCTGAAGCCTTCGAGAAGAGCTGGTTGTACGAGGAATTGCAGCAGACGCGCAACTTCAAGGCCTGGTTCAAGAGGGGACCCGCGATGGGCAAGCTGATGACGGGCGTCGAGCAATGGCTTTTGCCGAAGGTGGGCGTCAAGGCCCCGCCATGGACCTTGCACCGCAAGCTGCCCGACCACCTCTACCTGAAGCCGGCCAGCGAATGCGAGCCCATTGCCTATCCGAAGCCGGACGGCAAGCTCACCTTCGACCGTCTCAGCTCCGTGTTCGTCAGCAACACCAACCATGCCGAGGACCAGCCTTCGCACCTGACGTTGAAGGATGCGTCGGTCCCGGTGCAGGTGAACCTGAAGAAGTTTGCGGGCCCCGAGAGCCGCTATTGCCCGGCGGGCGTCTATGAGTTCGTCGAGGCCGAGGGCGGCGGCCCGCGACTGCAGATCAACGCCCAGAACTGCGTGCACTGCAAGACCTGCGACATCAAGGACCCGACCCAGAACATCGTGTGGGTCACTCCCGAAGGCGGCGGCGGTCCGAATTACGCCGGCATGTAGGAATCCCCCCACGTAGGGATTTCCCTGCCTCCCGGTGGCACTGACACTCGCCCCGTCCATTGACGGAGCCAAAGATGACAGTCACCCCATTGGGAGAAACGGCCATTGTTGTTGGCGCGGGAATCGCCGGCATCACTTGCGCCGCCGCGCTCGCGCCACACTTCGAACGTGTGCTCGTGCTGGAACGGGATCAACTGCGCGAAGACAACATGCAGCGGGACGGAACGCCGCAGGGCCGCCACACCCATGTTCTGCTGGCCGGTGGCGAACAGGCAATGAACGAACTGTTCCCGGGATTCACCGCCGATCTGCGCGCCGCGGGCGCCGTGGCGTATCGCGCCGGGCTCGATGTGCTGATCGAGCGTCCTGGCTTCGATCCCTTCCCGCGACGCGACTTGGGGTACGACCTGCATGCGATGTCACGGCCGCTGATCGAGTCGGTGCTGAGACGGCGCCTGCACGCGATCAGGAACGTCGAGCTTCGGCAGGGCTGGCGCGTACTCGGGCTGCTCGGTGATGCGCAGCGCGTCACCGGCGTTTCCTGCAGGCACGACAGCGAAGACGCTCTTGTGTTGGAGGCCTCGCTGGTCGTCGACGCCACCGGCCGCGGGGCGCCCACGCTCCAATGGCTTGAGTCGCATGGCCTCCCGACCCCGCCGCAAACCGCCATCGGCATCGACATTCGTTACGCAACGGCTGTCTTCAGAATGCCGTCACATCCTGTGGACGACTGGCTTGGCGTGATGCACTTCCCGCGAGCACCGGAGGTGTCGCGCGGCGCCGCCCTGCTCCCGGTGGAGAACGGGCAGTGGATCGTTTCCGTGGGCACGCGGCATCCGGACGAGGCGCCGGCCGATCACGACAGCTTCATGGCCATCCTCGAGGGCCTTAGAACGCCGACCCTTCACCGTGCGCTGCGCACGGCGGAGCCGGTCAACGGGATCGTGCGCTACGCCTTTGCGGAGAGCACCTGGCGCCATTTCGACGAGATGGCGTCGCTCCCGGGAGGCCTGCTCGCCATCGGCGATGCGGTCTGTCGCTTCAACCCTGTCTATGGCCAAGGCATGAGCGTGGCCGCGCAACAGGCACGCGAGCTCAACCGTGTGCTGGCATCGGAGAGCGAAGCCTCCCTGGCCAACGGCGATCTGGCGCGCAGCTTCTTCCAGCAGATCCGCCCGCTGATCGAAACGCCCTGGTCGATGTCCGCCGTACCCGATCTCGTGTACCCGGGATCGCGAGGTACACGCCCTGCCGACCTTGGCCAGCGGCTCCAATTCGCGGGAGCCCTGCTCCGGGCGGCAGCCAAGGACGAGACGGTCCACCAGATCATGCTTGAAGTGCAGCACCTCCTCAGACCCGCAAGTGCCTATCGCGATCCGGCGCTGCTCGAACGCGTGATGGCGGAAATGGCGTGCAGCCTTTGACGCCGGGCTTGCAGGGGCGCACCGTGCGCCGCCCTGATACAAGCCGCAAAGCCTCGTTACCCGCGCTTTGCGGGGCCGGGTACCAGTGCAATCCCCGCATGCCTGCCCGCGCGGTCTGCACGGGCGCGGCTGCGGGCATCGGCTACACTGCCCGCCATGCCAGGAGAGAGCTTTCGATCAGAAGGCCGCCGAAGGCGCAGGGGTTCGCCCCGAACGCTCAGGCAAAAGGACTGGCGAGACGCGGCTCGAAAAAGCTGCGTACCTCACTGGAGAGAGACGGGTTGCGAGCTCGTCCACCGAAGGGGCAAGCGGCTCGTTGCCGGCAATCACGGCGCCGCCAATCTCTCAGGTAAAGCGGACAGCGAGGGCATCCCCTGTCACCTCGAAGGTGCAGGCCCGATGACCCTATGAGGAAACGAGATGTCCGCTGTCGAGAACGAAACTCAGCTGCTCAAGACCCCGCTTCACGCCCTGCACTTGGAGCTGGGCGCCAAGATGATGCCTTTCGCCGGCTATGACATGCCGGTCAACTACCCTCTCGGCATCATTGCCGAGCATCGCCAGTGCCGCGAGTCGGCCGCGCTGTTCGACGTGTCGCACATGGGCCAGATCCGCCTCACCGGCGAAGAAGCGACCGCGGCGCTGGAGTCGCTGATCCCGGCCGACATCGTCGACCTGCCCGTCGGCAAGCAACGCTACGGCCTGCTCACCAATGCCAGTGGCGGCATCCTCGACGACCTGATGATCACTCGACGCGAGCACGACGTGTTCATGGTGGTCAACGCCGCACGCAAGAAGGCCGACCTCGCCCACCTCGTCACGAACATCGGCTATCGATGCGCCATCCAGCCGCTGCTCGACCGCGCCCTGCTTGCACTGCAGGGGCCCAAGGCGGTCGAGGTGCTGTCGAGGATGAACGAAGGTGTGGCCCGGCTGACCTTCATGACGGGCGGAACCTTCGATCTCTCCGGCGTCGAATGCTTCGTCACCCGCTCGGGCTACACCGGCGAAGACGGCTTCGAGATCTCCGTGCCCGACACCCATGCCGTCGCGCTGGCGCGCGAGCTGCTTTCGGCGCCCGAAGTCAAGCCGGCCGGTCTGGGTGCGCGCGACACGCTCCGCCTCGAAGCAGGCCTGTGCCTCTACGGACACGACATCACGGAGACGACGACACCCGTGGAAGCCGGACTGACCTGGGCCATCCAGAAGGTGCGGCGCCCCGGAGGCGCGCGCGCCGGCCACTATCCCGGCGCGTCCAACGTCGAGCGGCAGCTTGCCGGCGGGCCGATGATCAAGCGCGTCGGACTGGCCGGCCTGGAGCGCGTGCCCGTGCGCGAAGGCGCGCTGCTGTTCGACGGTCTGCACGGCCACAAGATCGGCCATGTCACCAGCGGCACCCTCGGTCCCACCGTCAACCACCCCGTCGCCATGGCGTACCTCGCCGCCAACCACGCGGCCGCCAGCCATGAGGTGTGGGCCGAGGTGCGCAACAACCGCTACCCGATGCGTGTCACCCCGATGCCCTTCAACCCGCATCGTTACCACCGCGGCTGAAGCGCACCGCTGCTGCACTGAAGATTTCCCCTGCCCCAACCCTTTGCCCATATTCCCAGTCGAGGAGCAACCACATGACCACCAAATACACCGAAGACCATGAGTGGATCAACATTGAGGATCACGAGGCCGCCGTGGTGGGCATCACCCACCACGCGCAGGACGCCCTGGGCGACGTGGTCTTCGTCGACCTGCCCGAGGTCGGCAAGACCTACAAAAAGGGCGAGGTCGCCGGCGTCGTCGAATCCGTGAAGGCCGCGGCCGACATCTTCATGCCGGTGAGCGGCGAGGTGGTCGAGGTCAATGAGGCGCTGCGCGCGGACCCGGCACTGGCCAACCGCGACCCGCTGGGCGACGGCTGGTTCTTCAAGGTCCATGTGACCGACATGGGCCAGTTCGACGAGCTGATGGACCCGCCCGCCTACGACGCCCTGCTCAAGACCCTCTGATTGCGTCCGATTACCGTCGGCATCACTGCTCCTGCCCTCCCCTGACCCTGCTCCCATGCTGATGTCCTCCCTGTCGCCGCTCGCCGATCTCGAGAACGCCTCCGAATTCACCGCCCGGCATATCGGGCCCGAGGCGCACGAAGAGCCGCAGATGCTGGCCGCGATCGGCGCCTCGTCGCGCCGTGAACTGATCGAGGCAATCGTCCCTCGCGCGATTGCCCGCCCCGAAACGATGGCGCTGCCCGCCCCGCTGAGCGAGGCACAGGCGTTGGCCGAGCTGCATTCGATCGCGCGCCAGAACAAGGTCCTCAAGAGCTTCATCGGGCAGGGCTACCACGGCACCATCACGCCGGCGGTCATCCTGCGCAACGTGCTGGAGAACCCGGCCTGGTACACGGCCTACACGCCTTATCAGGCCGAGATCTCGCAGGGGCGCATGGAGGCACTGGTCAACTTCCAGACCATGGTCTGCGACCTCACCGGCATGGCCATCGCGAATGCCTCCATGCTCGACGAGGCGACGGCCGCGGCCGAAGGCATGACGCTGGCGATGCGCGGGGGCAAGAGCAAGAGCACGGTCTTCTTCGTCGCCGACGACGTGCTGCCGCAGACGCTCGAGGTGCTGCAGACGCGGGCACGACCGCTGGGCATCACCGTCGCCACGGGCCCTGCCGAATCGGCCGGAAGCGCCGACGCGTTC
>DASTGE010000056.1:0-5649 GCA_035719405.1 Burkholderiaceae bacterium | reverse complement strand
AACGGATAGACGTGGATGACGTCGGTGCGGCGCTCAAGCAATTGAAGCAAGGGCAGCATCTGTATCTCAGGGTCTCGCAGACTTTCTGCGAATCAGCCGCCCATTCGATGGCCCTGTCCGCCACCCGGCTTAGCGGCAGTCGGGTTCAAATCACCCTGCTCAATTCGAATGGATGGAGTGAATCCGTGTGCCGGGAAGCTGGTGCCCGATTTCCGGCGATCGGCAAAATCGTGGATCTCAAGCACGCCTGCGCCTCGCTGAGCGAGCTGTCCAGCGGCACCCGTGTGCCTGCTGCATCCATGACAGAAGCAGAGCGTCTGGTCTGGCACGACGAGGGGTTCGGGGCACCTTTGGCCGCATGGCTGCGCAGTGTGGGACGGATGTCAGAATTGCACACGACGGGCCCGCAAATGACGCCGCAAAAAGGCGACGACTGCTCGATTGAAGTGGAGTTTGCCTGGCTCGCCAGCGTGCTGCCCGAGGCCGATTACAAGTTGACCAAGGCCCATGTGCTCAATGTCCTGTTGCACGCCGCCCTGGCCACGGGTGTCGGCGAAGAAATCGTGCAGCGCCTGCGCGAACGCGTCACGTCGAGCCTGAGCGCATTTGCAATGGCGATCAGGCGCTGAAGCCGTCACCGGCGGGAGCAGCATGCGCGCAGTCCTGCCCGTCAAATCTGTCGGTTGCGGCATGTCGCATCGCCCCACCCCTCGATAACGGGCCTGAGTATCTCTATCGTCCCGCCCTCGTCCACGGTGTTGCACATACTTCGGCCCCAACGACCTTCCTTCGCAAAATAAATTGCGCAAGCGCACGATTGGTCCATCATTCTTGCTTTCACTCACATCGCAGCTCTTTCGAGACAGTTTACTTGTATGCACGCCATATCGAATTTCATCAAACGCGCGGGCCTGGCCTGTAACGACCCCAGCGCAACTGCCACGAACGATCAGGTAAGGCGCATTTGCTCAGGGAATGCTGCCGAATCCGGCCCACCGAGAAGGCACATTCAAGGAATCGAAAGCTCCTCCGCGGCAAGACCACGCGCCGCTTTGATGCCCGGAAGCGATGATTCACCTTCAACCGCACTCTTCCCTTCCGACTCACCCGACGCTGCGCCGTCACAGTTGAGGATGGCGAGCCTCCAATCCAAATTCGCCGCATTGTGGCAAGCAAGCCTCGAAGCCGAGGTGCCGCTCGAAAATGGCGGAGTCATCACCGCCACGCCGGACGGCGTGGTACGCCTCGTCAATTGCGTCGAATACCCCGTCCCCAACTCGATGGTGTTCGACACGACTTTGCCGCCGTCACATAAGCCCCTGGGTACGTTTCACACCCATCCAACACAAGTCGGCTTTCATCCAGCGGACCTGGCAGGTATGTTCGGCATGAGATTCGCTTTCATGATGCTGCAAAACGGGACGTCAACCCAGTCTCTGTTGCTTGCGACCAAAAAGACTCCTTCAAAAATCGACAAGGATGCGATAAGCAATCTCTACTCTCGGCTCTTGATGACTTACGGGCCGAACAGAGTGAGCAAGGAATTTGCCCTCACAGTCGCCAAATCCCTCCACCTCGCTTACTACGAAGGATCTGGTGGCGTTCTGGCCCGGGTGCACCCAAAGCTCAAAGCGCCAGACTACGAGATGCTCGGCTGCCTGGCCCGCTGGCTCGGCAAGTCTTCTGATGATGTCAGGCATGGCATTGCCATCTTCGCGCCAGGATATTCGGCAAGCAGGTACGATCCCACAGAAGAACTGAAAATTGACGACATCGTCCACTACTTGAG
This sequence comes from Burkholderiaceae bacterium, assembly GCA_035719405.1. Lineage (GTDB taxonomy): Bacteria > Pseudomonadota > Gammaproteobacteria > Burkholderiales > Burkholderiaceae_C > CAMLIZ01. The sequence goes on along the minus strand of DASTGE010000056.1, from coordinate 3,860 downwards.
CGCGACCGGGGGCAATTACTCTGCCTATGACGTTTCTCACTGGAAGTGTGTGCCAAATTCGGCCATTGTGTCGGTGACGGACGAAGGTGGTATTCCGCATACGCTGCTGTTCGAAAGGAACAAGAACGGCCACACCCAACTTACCGGCGGCAACGGTGAACAATACCGTACCAAGAACTTCCAGGTGTCCTACTGCATCGCTCTCTGCCGGAATTGATCCAAGCGGGCCCCCTGGCCATCTTCCGGGCGAAGCTAAAGCCGATGGGGCATTGCCAAGCCGGTGCGACGATACGAGCTTGATTCAAGGATGTAGCGGCCCAAGTGCTGCCGCTGCAGAAGGTGCGCGCAACCGCGCTTTGTCAATGATTCCGATTCTGACTCCTTCGTCCATTCATTTTCTCTCATTTCACACAGGTTCAATATGGACTTTCTCATCAAGACATTGAAGCGCGCGGGCCTCCCTTGCAGCGACGAGACCGCCGTATCCACATCGCAGACAATCAGGAGACCCCAGCGCGGGTCGTCGTCTTTCAACGGCCTCTCAGGGCAGCCCTTGACCTCGAGGGGGCGCAGACATGCCAACGGGCAGAACGCCGGGGGAATTGACTTCCAAACTGCCGCTAACGCGGCATACGGCTTCGTCGGGCACTTTAACGACGATGCCCCACCGATCGAGGCGAACATCCCCTCTAGCCCCCCGCCTGCCGCCGGCGCCAGGGCTGCCGCCAGGCAAGACGATCCCGCCCGACTACCGCGCAATCAGCAAAGGCAGGCCCGAGCTCAATTGCCTCAGCCGGAGCGCGATCAACAAAGGCAAACCCCGCCTGACCGGCCGGACGCAGAGGATTTTCGACAAAGTCACTTCTGGATGCCAGAGCCGCCCCCAGGGGAACCGGCATCGCCTGAATATGGAATTCCTGCAGTCTCCGAGATCGGTGATGACGATTTCTCAGGCACTCCCCCGCGAGTCGGCACCGGCGCAGAAAGCGGCTGGACTCTGCCTACGGAACTGAAGGATGCCTGGAATGACGTGGCGGGGCCGTCGTCGTCAAACTATCCATATCGTCCGACCCAGGAAAGGAAATCGTCAGCGCACCTGGAAAGGCAGCGGGTAAGCGAACGCCCGCCTTCCGACGCCACATCAGAGACGCTGAAACTTCCGGCGTCTCCCGCACAGGCCCCGACCGTGCTGAGGTTCAATCGGATGAACTCTGACTTCAACAGGTTGACTGAGTTGACCTTCTCCTCCAATCCCCAAGTGCAATTCGGGGCGGCGATTATCTCCGAACCGAATGGCCGCTTGAAGCTCATCAACGAAGTGAAAGGCGACAGCCAAAAATCGACGGTCAAAGTACGTCTCACCGAGGAAGGCCAAAAGCTTCAAGGCTTCTTCCATACCCACACAGAGTGGGGGCTATCCTTCAGTCCATTCGAAGTGGCGGCGCAAATCAATGACGGTTCGAACGTCGAGATATTGCAAAGCGGCAGAAAGCAGTTTCTGCTTCTTCGTACCGAGAATACGCCGAGTCGTGTGAACGCCATCGATCTGAAACAGCGTGGGATGAGACTGATGGACGAACTTGGACGCGCAGGGATAAGCCGGGCCGACATATCGGTCATGTTCTGCAAGGGGATCGCCGCAGAATACCACCTTGCCTTCTACGAAGGCAATCAGGGCGTGTTACGGCGCCTGCAGCCGCCTGCTTGACACTGGCATCGGCTGCTTGATTTGCGCCGCATGACTCCTCGTGTGCGAATGAAGCCGACATCGAACTGAACAAATGTCGATGTCTGAAGGCCAGCACCTTCAGGACAATCAGAGTCCCCCTTGGGGAAGGCACTCGGCTCCGCGCCATGCCCCTTCACGCCTCCGGATCGGGGAAGATCTGCGATTGACGCTCGCCCTTTCCTCGCGCGGCTTCTGCCTGGATGCGTGCGCACGCACTTCCACCAGAAGCTTAATCGCGTTTCAATTCGAAGTTCAACCGTATGCTCAAAAGGAGAGCGTTCCATGTCAGGCAGGGATTCAAGAGTCAGCAGCCGCAACGGTTCTTCCGGGTTGCACGGCCCGGGCAGCAACCCCAGCAGGGGCTCTTATTTTGGGATGTCAGGATCGGGGGGGTCGACGCTGGCAAACTCGAGGCCGCCGTCCCGCAGCCTCTTGCAGCCACCGTACGGCCTCCCGTTGCCACTTTCATCCCGTCCGGCGCCCTCGGTGGCAGGTACGTATCTTTCACCGACACAAGCACGCGCGATTGCTCAACAGACCATTCCCACAACAGCCTACGTGACTCCTGAGCTGTCGCGGCCAAACGCCGATCCCACGCAGTCGACTTCGGCGTCGCGTTACGCCGAAGCACCTGCCTCGCTCACTTCTCGAAGCACCACTTTTTCAGAAGCCCCCATGACGGCGCGCGATACGGCTCGTCCGTCGTACACCGTAAGCGGCAGAGGCACAGTCCCGGCCAGCGACACAATGCGAGACAGGCAGGGTCGACCCACGCACACGCATCGCAGTTTCCCTGCATCCTCGAGCAGGCTGGCAGGCCCGTCGAGGCCCCAACAGCTGTCGACACGTCAAGTCACGGCCTTGCTGCCCGACCTGGTCAATCCGCAAGTTTCCCTTGAGGCTGCCATGGCACGGCTGGACAGGCCAGCGAACTGGATTGTCAATGGAAAGCTGCGGGAGGACTCCTCCTTCGTTAAAAACATGGGGAGCGGAAACAGAGATCAACTGCGCTATGCGTTGATGCAAAGACACGGCGATCTGCACCCGCGCAGTTCGAGTTTCGTTTCAATTTCCGGGATGGGACGCCCCACGATTTGAGATACGAAGCAAGGCGCACAACGACAGCCATGGCCTAAGCCGAATGGCACTTACTTTGACCGCCGAGGCCCCGGTGGTGCGCGTAAGTGGTTGAACGCCAAGGGAAGTGCAGGCAGGAGGCTGGCCCAAGATCGGTAGCATGGTTGGTTCCAAAACACCCAGGCCATCAACCCCAGGCCAGCCAGCATGGATCGTAAAGCGCAAAACGCCTTGCATCAACGTCGCAACAGCATCAGGCGTCGTGCGAAATCGACCGAAGCAGTGGAGTACTTCAATGCGCTGACGAGTGCGGAATTGATCGAGACGACCGAAGCCGTGCTGCCAGAGCACCGGGAGCGGCTGTATCCGCCAGCGGTGACTCTGGGGATGTTCATGCGGCAGACGTTGGAGGCCGATGGCTCATGCCAGAAGGCGGTCAACGGGTGGGCTGCACAGCGCGCAGCCGATGGTTTGAGCGCCTGCAGCACTCGTACAGGTGCCTATTGCCGAGCTCGCCAGAGGCTGCCGTTGGAGATGATCAGTACGATCACCCGACAAGCGGGTCGGCAGCTGAGCCAGAAGGCTCAGCAACAATGGCTGTGGCGCGGTCGTACGGTCAAGCTGGTGGACGGCACCACGGTGTCGATGCCCGATACGCCGGAGAACCAAGCGGTGTATCCGCAGTCCAGCACTCAGGCTGCCGGCGTTGGTTTCCCGCTGGCGCGACTGGTCATGGTAATTTGCTTGGCCACAGGTGCCGGGTTGGATGCGGCGATAGGGCCGCATCGCGGCAAAGGCAGTGGAGAACTCGGCCTGGTGCGGCACCTGCTCGACGGCTTTGTCCCCGGCGATGTGATGCTCGCCGATGCGCTGTACTGCAACTACTTCCTGATCGCGGCGCTGCAGGCCCGAGGGGTGGACGTGGTGTTTGAGCAAAACGGATCGCGCATCACCGACTTTCGACGCGGAACATCGCTGGGCACGCGCGATCACATCGTGCGCTGGCGTAAGCCGGCAAGCCGTCCTGAGTGGATGACGCCCGAGGAATACGCAA
>DASTGE010000055.1:0-5586 GCA_035719405.1 Burkholderiaceae bacterium | reverse complement strand
CGCACGTCTGGTAGCCATCGAGCCGGGGCATGAGAATGTCGCAGAAGATGAGCTGCGGATCGTGGTCGCTGACCTTGGACAGGGCATCGAAGCCGTCCTCGGCCAGCACAACGTCGTAGCCGCCTTGCCGCAAGAAGATCTCGGCGCTGCGCCGGATGGTGTTGCTGTCGTCAATCACCAGCACCTTTGCGGTGCCCCCCATCCCTGCAACTTCGTCGCTCACGAAGCTTCTCCTCAAACTACATCCGCGGCGACTCCTGCAGCGGCGCAACATCGCCGATCACTGCACTGCAAGGATCGCTGCTATTCAAGCCGGCTCGTCATGGAGCCGGTCGGGTGTGGGACTTGGACTTGAAGCGCGAGCTTCAGATCTGGACCATTTCAAAGTCCTCTTTGCGGGCGCCGCATTCCGGGCAGGTCCAGTTCATCGGCACGTCCGCCCAGGCAGTGCCGGGCGCCAAGCCATGTTCCGGATCTCCGGAGGCCTCGTCGTATATCCATCCGCAAATGAGGCACATCCAGGTTCTGGATTCGCTCACGTCACTCGTTCAGGTCACTACAATGGGCAAAGATTGTAGCCATGGGCAGAAACAAAAATCCAAGGGCCCGTAGGCACATACGCAACTTTCTTCACATATCCCTGGAGGTGCGGACCACTTTGAGCAGAATGTCCGCGTCTTCTAAAAGGCCGCGAGCTATTTTCTGAGCCCATGACCTCCGACCCCTCCCAACCTGACAGCGAGATCGACCCGGCGGCATCCGATCCGGCGGCGCCGGCTTGCGTGATGAGCTTCAACGCCAGCGACGCCAGCGGCGCCGGCGGCATCGCCGGCGACATCGCAACCATTGCGGCGATGGGAGCGCATGCGTTGCCTGTCGTCACCACGATCCTGGTGCGTGACACTGCCGAGGTTTTCGACCAGCACCCGCTCGATCCCGACGTCGTCGTCGAGCAGGCGCGCGGCATCCTCGAAGACGTGACCATCTCCGCGTGGAAGGTCGGTTTCCTCGGGTCGGCCGAATGCGTGAGTGCTGTGGCCGAGGTGCTGTCCGATTACCCGGACGTGCCCCTGGTCGCGTACATGCCCAGCCTGAGCTGGCTGGAGGATGACCAGCTCCAGCCTTACCTCGACACGTTCCGGGAACTGGTCCTGCCGTCGACCGAAGTGCTGATGGGCAACCACAAGACCCTCACGGACTTCCTGCTGCCCGAGTGGGACAGCGAGCGGCCGCCTTCGGCGCGAGAGCTCGCGGTCGCCGCCGCCGAGCACGGCACGCGCTTCGTGCTGGTGACCGGCGTCATGCTCAACAGCAAGGGGACGGAGCAATGGGTCGACAACGTCCTGGCATCGCCCCAGGGAGCGATCACGGGCGAGAAGTTCGAGCGCTTCGACACGGCGTTCGTCGGTGCCGGCGATACGCTGGCTGCGGCCCTGGCGTCGCTGCTGGCCGCCGGCGCGGAGCTGCAGGATGCGGTGGGTGAAGCACTGTCCTTCCTCGACCAAAGCCTCGACGCCGGCTTCCGCCCCGGCATGGGCAACGTGGTGCCCGATCGCTTCTTTTGGGCGCTACCACCCTCCGAGGAAGGCGAAGAGGCCGAAGACGCAGAGGTCGAGGCAGAGACACCCGAGACCACCGGCAAGGGAGCGCAGCGACGTGTCCACTAACGCGGCGTTGTTCGAGCGTGCCCAGGCCGTCATCCCCGGCGGCGTGAACTCACCCGTGCGCGCATTTCGCGCCGTGGGCGGTGTCCCCCGCTTCATCTCTCGGGCCGAAGGGCCGTACCTGTGGGATGCGGAAGGCAAGAGGTATATCGACTACATCGGCTCCTGGGGCCCGATGATCCTCGGCCACGGGCATCCGGTCGTGCTCGATGCCGTGCACAAAGCCGCCGCCGATGGTCTCAGCTTCGGAGCGCCGACCGAGCGCGAGATCGAACTGGCCGAGACGATCATTGCTCACATCCCGAGCATCGAGCAAGTACGCCTGGTCAGTTCGGGCACCGAGGCGGCGATGAGTGCCCTCCGTCTGGCGCGTGGCGTCACAAACCGGCCGATGCTGATCAAGTTCGAAGGCTGCTACCACGGTCACGCCGACGCGCTTCTCGTCAAGGCTGGCTCGGGGCTCGCCACCTTCGGCTTCCCGACCAGTGCCGGCGTTCCACCGGAGGTGGTGCAGCACACGCTTGTCCTCGAGTACAACAACGTCGCGCAGGTCGAGGAGGCGTTCTCGCTGCATGGGGATCGAATTGCCTGCGCGGTGCTGGAGCCGATCGCGGGCAACATGAATTTCGTTCGCGCCGACGTTGCATTTGTACAGCGGCTGCGCGAGTTGTGCAGCGAGCACGGCTCGCTCCTGATCTTCGACGAGGTGATGACGGGCTTCCGCGTCGCGCTCGGCGGGGCGCAGAGCCTTTACGCCCGCGCCTTGCCCGGCTTCAGGCCCGACATCACCGTCCTGGGCAAGGTAATCGGCGGCGGAATGCCTCTGGCGGCCTTCGGCGCCAGCCGCAAGGTGATGAGCCAGCTTGCGCCATTGGGGCCGGTGTACCAGGCGGGCACGCTCTCGGGCAACCCGGTGGCAACCGCCTGCGGGCTCGCCACCCTGCGCCAAGTCGCGGCGCCGGGCTTCTTCGATGCCCTCGCCGCCCGCACGCGCGGCCTCGTTGACGGACTGCTGTCAGCCGCGCGCGATGCCGGCGTTCCAATGGTCGGTGACTGTGAAGGAGGAATGTTCGGCTTCTTCTTCCCGACATCCGCGGAACACGGACTGCCGAGGCATTACGGGCAGGTCATGGCCACCGACAAGGAGCGTTTCAACCGCTTCTTCCACGCCATGCTCGAGCGGGGCATTTACCTCGCTCCTGCACTGTACGAAGCCGGCTTCGTCAGCGCGTCGCACACGGACGACAACGTCATGCATACCCTGCAGGCCGCGCGCGAAGCGCTGTCCGCCTGAATGCCTGTGTCTGTCGGAAAACGAGTGAACAAGTAAGCAGGCGAGCTACGCGCGCTCGCGCGTGCTCCGGCTCGTTCCTTCACCATTCGCACCAATGCACATTCACATCCTCGGGATCTGCGGCACCTTCATGGGCGGCCTGGCCGCTCTCGCCCGCGAAGCCGGTCACCGCGTCACGGGCTGCGACGCCAATGTCTACCCGCCGATGAGCGACCAGCTTCGAGACCTCGGCATCGAGTTGATCGAAGGCTACGGCGCCGAGCAGCTGGCGATTTCGCCGGACACGTTCGTGATCGGCAACGTGGTGACACGAGGCAACTCGCTCATGGAGGCGATCCTGGACGCCGGGGTGCGGTACACGAGCGGACCGCAGTGGCTGGCCGAGCACGTTCTGCAGGGCCGGCACGTGATGGCGGTCGCGGGCACGCATGGCAAGACCACCACTACCGCGATGCTCGCGTGGATCCTTGAGCAGGCCGGACTGCAGCCCGGCTTCCTGGTGGGGGGCGTGCCGGGGAATTTCGGCGTTTCGGCGCGATCGGGGACCGGCAAGCCGTTCGTGATCGAGGCCGACGAATACGACACGGCCTTCTTCGACAAGCGCAGCAAGTTTGTGCACTACCGAGCGCGAACGGCCATCCTGAACAACCTCGAGTACGACCACGCCGACATCTTCCCGGACCTGGCCGCCATCGAGACCCAGTTCCACCATTTCGTGCGCACCCTGCCCGGCAGCGGGCGAATCGTCGTCAACGGCCAGGACGATGCGCTCCAGCGGGTGCTGACGCGGGGCTGCTGGAGCGAGGTGTTGCGTTTCGGGGGACGCAAGGAAGAGCCCGACACCCTTCGCGCTCGCGGCGAGCCGCACGCGTTCGACGTGCTGCGCGGTAGCCTGAAGCTGGCTCGCGTCGAATGGTCCCTGCTGGGCGAGCACAACCAACTCAACGCGCTGGCGGCCATCGGTGCGGCCGAGCACATGGGCGTCGAACCCGATATGGCAGCGAAAGCGCTCGCAAGCTTCGACGGCGTCCGCCGGCGCCTGGAGATGGTCGGCGAGGCGAATGGAATCAAGGTCTATGACGATTTCGCGCACCACCCGACGGCCATCCGTACGACCATCGACGGCCTGCGCCGAAAGGTCGGTGACGACCGCATCCTCGCGGTCTTCGAGCCGCGTTCGAACACGATGAAGCTTGGCACCATGAAGGCCAGGCTCCCGTGGGCGCTGGAGGAAGCAGACTTGTGCTTCTGCCATTCGGGAGGCCTGAGCTGGGACCCGAGAGAGGTGCTGGCACCCCTCAGCCCGCATGCCAGCGTGCACGACACCATCGACGGACTTGTCGCCGCCGTGGTGCAGGCGGCGAAACCTGGCGACCATGTGCTGTGCATGAGCAACGGATCGTTCGGGGGGCTGCACGGGCGGCTGCTTCAAGCGCTCGGGAACCGATGAGCGCTGAAGCGCGACCCCTTTCCCACGTGCTGTACCTGCACGGCTTCCGCTCATCGCCAGGGTCGACGAAGGCGAAGCGACTGGCCGCCTGGATGCAAGAACATCGGCCCGACGTGCACTGGTGGTGTCCGCAGTTGCCGCCTTCACCGAGCGACGCGATCGGCCTCGTGACGGATGGCGTCAGAGACTGGCCGCACGCCCAGATGGCCGTGATCGGCAGCTCTCTGGGCGGCTTCTACGCGACGCTGGTCGCCGAACGATGGGGCTGTCGAGCGGTTTTGCTCAACCCCGCCGTCGACCCGGCACGCGACCTCGCGGGCTACATCGGTGAGCAAACGGCCTGGCAGGATCCGAAGGAGCGGTTCTTCTTCCGCCCTGAATACGTCGACGAGCTGCGCGCCATGACGCCCGCAGCCATCACGGGGCCGGAGCGCTACCTCGCCATGATTGCCAAGGGCGACGAAGTCCTCGATTGGCGCGAGATGTCGGCCCGCTACGTCGGAGCCAAGCAGCGTGTGCTCGAAGGAAGCGATCATGGCCTGTCCGACTTCGAGCACCATCTGCCTGCGGTGCTGGAGTTCCTCGGCTTGTACTGAGAGGCGGCGAAATGAGCCGTTCGGCTCGCGAAGTACACCTGCGCCATAGGCGACAATCTCCCCGATATGTATGCCCTGTTCGACGACGCTGGAAAGTTCCTCGCCGGCCGCGTGATGTCGGAGGCCGACAGCTCAATGCAGGTCGAGCTCGACTCCGGCAAGCGTGTAAAGGTCAAGACCGCAAACGCGCTGCTGCGCTTTGAGAAACCCCTGCCCTTCGAATTGATCGGCCAGGCGCAGGTGCTTGCCAAGGAGATCGATCTCCACCTTGCTTGGGAATTCGCGCCCGAGGGCGACTTCGGCTTTGCGGAGTTCGCCCGCGAATACTTCGACGCCAAGGCGGGGCCCGTGCAGCAGGCCGCCGCGCTCTTCCGCCTGTTCGACGCGCCGCACTACTTCCGCCGGGTCGGCAAAGGGTTATTCCGCAAGGCGCCTGAAGAACAGGTGAAAGCTGCGTTGATCGGGCTGGAGCGCAAGCGCGCACAGGCTGAGCAGATCGACGCCTGGGCGCGGGCACTGTGCGAAGGCGACTGCCCGCCACCGATCCGTGAGCAGCTTTACCGCATCCTCTTCAAACCGGAC
>DASTGE010000054.1:0-2158 GCA_035719405.1 Burkholderiaceae bacterium | reverse complement strand
GGACGTACAGCAGCACCGTGAGCGCGAGGGTCGCGATCGCGATCGCCATCGTCAGCCCTTGACGCTCCAGCACCCATCCCAGCCCACGGTCGTAGCCCCCGATCATCCGATCGAAGTGCCGCTGCACCCAGGCCCCGAAGCGGCTCGGCTCGTCGTGAATGCGCAGCATGCGGCCGGACATCATCGGCACCAGCGTCAGCGAGACCACTGCCGAGATGAGGATCGTGATTGCCAGCGTGACCGCGAACTCCCGGAAAAGCCGCCCGACCACGTCGCCCATGAACAGCAGCGGGATCAGCACGGCGATCAGCGACACTGTCAGCGAGATGATGGTGAAGCCGATCTCCGTGGCGCCCTTCAGCGCCGCATGCAACGGCTGGTCGCCGTTCTCGATGTGGCGCGAGATGTTCTCCAGCATCACGATCGCGTCGTCGACCACGAAGCCGGTGGCGATGGTCAACGCCATCAGGCTCAGGTTGTTGAGGCTGTAGTTGAGCAGGTACATCACCCCGAGGGTGCCGACCAGCGATATCGGCACCGCGAGGCTGGCGATCAGCGTCGCCCGCGCACTGTGCAGGAACGCGAAGATCACGAACACCACAAGCACCACCGCGAGCAGCAGCTCCATCTCCACGTGTTCGACGGAGGCCCGGATCCCGTTCGTGCGATCCGCAAGCACGTCCACCTTGAGCGAGGCGGGCAGCGAAGCCTGCAACTCGGGCAGGCGCTGCTTGATTGCGTCGACCGTGGCGATCACGTTCGCGCCTGGCTGCCGTTGGACATTGAGAATGATGGCCGGGGTCACGTTGGCCCAGGCCCCGAGCTTCACGTTCTCGGCACTGTCGACCACCCTTGCCACATTGCTCATGCGCACCGGCGCTCCGTTGCGGTAGGCGACGATGAGGTTCTGGTAGTCGGCGGCTGTCAGCAGCTGGTCGTTCGCGTTGATGGAATAGGCCCGCGACGGCCCGTCGAAACTTCCCTTGGCACTGTTGGAGTTGGCCGCGGTGATCGTGCTGCGCAGCGTGTCCAACCCGATTCCGTACGAGGAGAGCGCTTGCGTGTCGGCCTGGATGCGCATCGCCGGCCGTTGCCCGCCACTGAGCGTCACGAGACCGACGCCCGACACCTGCGAGATCTTTTGCGCCAGCCGCGTGTTCACGATGTTCTGCACCTCCGTGAGCGGCAGCGCGTTGGAGGTGATGGCCAGCGTGAGCACGGGCGCATCGGCGGGGTTGACCTTGGCATACACGGGCGGTGAGGGCAGGTCTGCCGGCAGCAGTGAGCCGCCTGCGTTGATGGCCGCCTGCACCTCCTGCTCCGCCACGTCCAGCGCCGTGCCGAGCGAGAACTGCAGCGTCACGATCGACACCCCGGCCGCGCTCGTCGAGCTCATGCGTTGCAGGCCGGACATCTGCCCAAACTGCCGTTCGAGCGGCGCGGTCACCGTCTGCGACATCACTTCCGGGCTCGCCCCCGGGTAGAGCGTCTGCACCTGGATCGTCGGGTAGTCCACCTGCGGCAGTGCAGACGACGGCAGGAACTTCCATGCGACCAGACCTGCAAGCACGATCGCCAGCATCAACAGCGATGTCGCAACCGGCCGCAGAATGAACGGGCGCGACGGGCTCATGAGGCGGGTGCGGCGTCCGCGGCATGTCGCCGCCAGTGCGCTCCACTTGCGCCACTGGCTGCGCTCGCCGGGGAACCCTGCCATTCCACGCCGCTCGCGTCGGAGCCGCCGTTGCGCCGCAATCCTGCGCCGGCGGCGCCCATCGGCCCCGACGCCGGCCGCTCACCCGGCAGCACCACACGGGCGCCGTCTCGCAACCGGTCGGAGCCTTCGGTGATCACCTCCTCGCCCAGCTGCAGGCCCGTCGCGACCTGCACCCGTTCCCCGGCGGCCAAACCCCGTGTCACGCTGCGCAGCGCCACTGTGTGGGTCGAGCGGTTCAGCACATAGACATAGTCGCCGCTCGGCCCGTGTCGCAACGCGGTCACGGGCACGACGACAGCCTCCGGGATCATGCGTACCTGCAGCCGCAGATTGACGAACTGGTTGGGAAAGAGCTTTCTCTCCGCGTTTTCGAAGCGCGCCTTGGCTCGCACCGTGCCGGTCTGCGTATCGACAAGGTTGTCCAACGTGAGGAACCGTCCC
>DASTGE010000053.1:0-6174 GCA_035719405.1 Burkholderiaceae bacterium | reverse complement strand
ACCTGGCTGATGGACCTGCTGGCGCCGCTGACCGAGGCCCTGCTGGTGCTGCACGGCGAGCACTGCTACCACCGCGACATCGCGCCGGACAACATCATCCTGGTCAATGGCAACGGTGCGCGTCCGCTGCTGCTCGACTTCGGCGCCGCGCGCCGCGTCATCGGCGACATGACCCAGGCGCTGACGGTCATCCTCAAGCCCGGATACGCGCCTGTGGAGCAGTACGCCGAAGTACCGAGCATGAAGCAGGGCCCGTGGACGGACATCTACGCCTTGTCGGCTGTCGTGTACTTCGCCATCAAGGGACGCACGCCACCGCCCGCCGTGGGGCGGATGATGAGCGACAACTACGAGCCGCTGTCGCAGACCGCGGCAGGCCGCTACAGCGAGCGTTTCCTGCAGGCGATCGACCATGGCTTGCGGGTGAAGCCCGAAGAGCGGCCGCAGACCATCGCGCAACTGCGCGCCGAACTGGGCATGAGCCCGCACGAGCCGGAGCCGCAGGACACGCGTCCGCACACCTTCGGCGACTCGCTGCCCGGCACATCAGGACACTCGGTGCCACCCGGGGCATCCGTCCCCGCGGCTGGCCATCCCCCAAGCACCACTGCATGGACGGGGCGTCGCCTCAAACTCTCGATCGGTGTCGGCGGTGTCGGTCTCGTGGCGGCGGGCGCGGCCTTCATGCTGCTCACGCGCCCGGGCAGGATGCCCTCCGCGCCTCCGCCTTCCGTCGTTGCCCGGCAGACGCCATCACCGGCGGCCTCCCCTGCACCCTCGCCCGCGCAAACGCTGCCCCCTGCTGCCCCACCCGTCACCGCCGCAGCTGCTGCGCCTGCGCCGGCCGGGTCGTTCTCGGTGCAGAACGAATTCGAACGGATCCTCGCTGCCGCGTCGCCCGAGATCCATGTCGAAGCGCAGCCGAAGCGTCATCGGTTGAGCATCGCGGCGCGGGAGCAACTCTCGTTCACCATCACCTCCAACCGCGACGGCTACGTTTATGTGCTGCTCGAAGGCCCTGATGGTTCATTGGTGCAGTTCTTCCCCAACAGCAAGGCGTCGGGCAACCGCATCAAGGCCGGGCAACGCCTCGTGCTCCCGCAGCCATCATGGGCACTGGACGCGAGCGAGCCGGTCGGTTCCGAGCATTTCGTCGTCATCGTCTCGGAGGCGCCGCGCGACTTTTCGAGCCTGGGCACGCAGCGTGACTTCTACTTCCTGAAGCTGCCCACCCGAGATGCTGCCGCTGCATTGGCACGCGGATTTTCGGGCATGGGGTCTGTACTCTCCGGCAAGCCGATGTGCGACGTTCCCGGCTGCGATCACTACGGCGCCGCCCGGTTCGAGGTCGAGGTGGTGCGGTGACGAACGCTGCAAGCCGTCAGCAACTCCTGAACCAGCCCCGGCTTGTTTCCAGGACTGTCTGAACAATCTGCTCCACCCGCGCACGGGCCGGATTCCTCAACAGAGCCACGACGCTTCCGTGTCCATTCGATTCCGCATGATCAATTGCGTCATCGATTTCGTTTCGAACCCCGAGCGAAAGCAGAACCCGGACCACATCCCGGTGGCCGTTCCCCGCTGCCAGGAAGAGAGCGCTGCCGAGCCTTGTCCTGAGCCGGGGCGATTCAGCAAGCCATCTTGAGTTGACATCCCTCGTCAGCCTATCGACGACGTCTGCATGCCCCGCCTGCGCCGCAAGCAGCACCGGCGTCTGCCAGGTTGCGCCTGCGTCATCCTGCACCGCCCCCTTCTTCAACAGGAAACTCACCAAATCGACACGGCCGGCTTCTGCCGCCAAGACCAGCGGAGTGATTTCACCTCTCGGCGCGTTGACATCCGCGTTTGATCTCACCAGTCGTATCATCGAACGTAAATCGCCCGCTTCCACAGCCGTCGTCAACGCGGTCTTTCCGTGTGGGGTGCAATAGTTCGGGTCCGCACCTGCTTCAAGCAACGCCTTCAGGCTCTTCTCCTTCCCCCCGGCAATGGCGCGCATCATCGGCGTGAGTCTGTTCTCGTCGAGAATCGTCAGATCGCTCGGGCGGGCAAGCAGTCCGATGATCTTCACATCCTCATTGTCGACAGCCTCCATCAAAGCGGTCTGTCCCCTGCCATTCCTTGTTTTCGCATTGATATCCAGTTTGCGGTAAGCGACGATCTTGCGGGTCAGTTCTGCGCTTCCGCTTCGGACTGCTTCATGCAGTAACGTGGATCCGTCGCTGGCCAACGGGCAATCAAGATAAAGATCCTGCAGGCCCTCCGTCCAGTACTGGCCATGTCGCGCCGCCAATTCCAAGGGCGTCTCGTCGTACAGGTTCCTCTTGCGAAAATCTTCCGCCTTTCTCGTCATCAGAAGCTCGCAAAAAATCTTCTCTATACCCAGTTTCGCCACCAGATGAACGACGTTGTTGCCGTCCTCATCATGCCAATCAAGGGAATCGAGCTTGCTGATGAACTTCTTTGCCACGGCATACGCCAGATCGATTTCACCATTACTCAGAAGAGTCGCCATCACCTCCTGCATCTGCCCTGGAGGATAAGTGCCAAGGAATTTGCGCATCCTCTTTTCGAGGATATTGTGGTTCTCGAAATTGACGTCCCGGAAACGCTTTACTGGCGGACTCATGAAGGTCTTGAGCATATCGGTGTCCCACGATGCGTTCTCCTCCAGCATCGACTTCCACACCGACTCGGCCGAGAGTCTGGCGAGTGTTTCCTTGTCGGGATTCGCCATCAACGCCCCCTTCAGAAGCGTCCACGGGATCGATTCAAGGTGCACCAGATTCTGCAACTGGGGGCTGCGATAGCGCGTTTCGCCTTTCTCGACTTTTTCCTTCAAATAGAAGACATTGCGCATAATGCGCTTGACCCGCACGTCCATGGGTCTGCCAGTGTCGACGTCGATTCCGGATTCCCCGGACTCCACTTTGAACTTTTCTTCTTTGAACAATCCCGCCTGCTTCAGGTTGCGCCCAATTGCCCGCATGAGCAGGGCGGGATGCTCGATGAACCTGTACGGAGCATCCTCGGTCCCTTTCCCCTCGTAAGCGCTGACCAGCACACTGCTTTCGATCTTGCCGTAGCGGCCTTGAAGTTCCCCCTGGAACGCCTCTTCATACTCGCTGTAAATTCCCCAGGAGTCTTCCTCGGAGAGCGGCCTGTCGACGTACTCCTTGAAGCGTTCCCGTATTTCGGCCAGACAGCTTTCCGCCAGGTTGACGAGCAGAGTGTTGGCGTTCACGCGCTTGCGTGCATAAGCGGTTGCCCCCTCGATTCGGTCCTTGGAGATCATGTCGCGCGGCACGTACATGTCAGGGCGCGCCGCCACGCCAAACTTTCTGGCAAGGTGTTCGCGATAGCCATTGACATAGTGAATCTCCATCCTGAGATAGGTCTCCTCGTGACCATGATTGCGCTGGCAGTACTCGCGAAGCGCCTGGTCGAGCATCGACTCCCAAATCGCCTTTGAATGACCTTCCACGCCAAGCGTGCTCTTGCGCAGGTCGCTTGACGTGATGATCAGATTGCTGAGAGTGCCCTGATTGCAGACCTTCACTCCCTCGCCCAGATCCTGCACCGCGGACACGCGCTTGGTAAGCGGAATTCGCTCGTTCTTCACATCGGAGCAAAGCGCGTCGAGCGCGGCCTTGCCCTCGCCGTAGAGAGTCTCGATCAAGGGGCCGTAATATCCTTTGGATCCGTGCGCCACACGTTGGCCGAACAGGTCCAACCCTTCTTCGGCGCTTTGGGCCTCCTTGTTGCGGCCGTCGGTGTTCTCCTTCAAGAAGGCCTTGAGCTGGTCGACGCCCACCCGGAACTGATTGTGCAACTTCGCGGCCTTCTCGGAGCCTTCGAAACTGGATACTTTTCCATCGGAGCGCTCATACCTGACTGGCGTCTCGTCTCCATACGGTTTTTCATCCGCGAGAGACAAGTCGATCGGTTTCTTGAAATTCGATGTCAGCTTCATGATTGCCAAAGAGTTGTACAGAACCCTTCCGAGGGGATTGGCTTCATTGTGAACAGACAGTCGGAACGCAATTGCGCTGCGACGAAAATATCAGGCGACACACGAAGAGCGCTCGCCCCTTGAATCGAGGGCGGGGCACGCGATGCCCGCCTGCACGATCGAACACCGCTTCATCCGGAACCCACCTTGTGGTGGACGCGAGATTCAACGGCTGTAGGATGTGGCGGCCCGAACCGGGCACAGAATGCGAGTGGAGGTAGCGCTTGATGAACCTTCGGCCACTCAGCCTTGCGGGTCGGACCCGCACGCAAAGTGCCCGCATCGCTTTTCGCCGACGACGCTGCGCGATGCTGCTGGCCTTTCTCGCGTGCCCGCCTGCCCATTCGCAGACCACGCCGCAGGCGCCGCCTGCGCAGGTCGAGGTCACCCGGTTCGAAGTCGTCGGTAATACGCTGCTGCCTGCGTCCAAGGTCGATGCGGTGCTCGCCCCCTTCAAGGGCCCCCAGAGCGCCGACGACCTGAAGCGCGCGGCGCTCGCGTTGCAGGAGCATTACGCCCGCGCAGGCTATGGGGGCGTGGTGGCCTATTTGTCGCCGCAGGCGGTCTCGGGCGGCGTGGTGAGGATCGACGTGCTCGAGGGCAGGCTCTCGCGGGTCGTGGTCAATGGCAATCGTCACTTCAGCGAAGCCAACATCCGACGCAGCCTCCCATCGCTGGTGCCAGGTAGCACACCCCGGGTCGACCTGGCCGACGCGCAGATCCGGCTCGCCAACGAGAACCCGGCCAAGCAGATCCAGGTGCTGTTGCAGCCCGGCAGCGGCACCGGCGAGGTCGAGGCACGGGTGAGAGTCACTGAGGAGCCGGTACAGCGCTTCAGCTTCGGAATCGACAACCGTGGCAACGATCGCACGGGCAACCTGCGAGCGAGCCTGGGCTGGCAGCACGCCGACATCGGCGGACGAGACCATGTGCTGTCCGCGCAGGCTCAGGCTTCCCCCGACGAGCCCTCGGCGGTAAAGGTGTTGAGCCTCGCCTACCGCGTACCGCTGTATGCCGCGCGCACGGCCATCGACGCCTACGCCGCTTACTCCAACGTCAAGCCGGGCGCGACGCCCACGCTCGCGGGTGATCTGCAGTTCAACGGTCGAGGCCGGCTGTTCGGGGTGCGCGCCACCCGCTACCTTCAGCGGCTCGCTGGCTTCGACCAGCGCCTGAGCGTAGGACTGGACCAGCGCGCTTACGACAACCAGTGCTCGATCGTCGGCCTGCCCGCGGGCGCTTGCGGGCCGGCTGGCGAAAGCGTCTCCGTGCAGCCTGTGTCGATCGACTATATGCTGCAGCGAGGCGTCGGACTGCCGCTGTCGCTGGACTTAGGGCTCGCACACAACCTGCAGATCGGCGGCGGGCACGCGAGTGACAGTCGCTTTCAGGCTGTGCGCCCCGGGGCCACGCCACGCTTCAGCGTGCTTCATGCCAGCGCCTCCGCCGGAGTCGCCCTCGTCAATGGGCTGCAGGCGAACGTCCGCTTCTCCGGTCAGTTCGCATCAGGCGGTCTGGTACCCGGCGAGCAGTTCGGCATCGGCGGCATGACCTCGGTGCGCGGCTACGAAGAACGCGAACTCGCGGGCGACCATGGCGCCTTCACCTCGGTCGAACTCACCAGCCCTGATCTGGGAAAGCGTGCAGGGTTCGGACAGGGCCACCTGCACCTGCTCGCCTTCGCCGATGGCGGCTGGATCAGGAACCGGCTGGGCACGCCTTGCCTGGACAACCATGTCGAGTGCACGATCAGTTCGCTCGGTGTGGGCGCAAGGCTGAGTCTCGATCGCTGGCAGGCGCAGGCGTATCTGGCGAATCCGACCAAGTCCTCGCTATTGACGAGGCGCGCTCACACGAAGGTGCATCTGGCACTGGGAGTGTCGTTTTGACGAAGTGCGCGTTGGAGCGTCCGGGGCAAGGGTGAAGAGGGCAGCGGAAAGTCCCTCCTCCTCACAAAACCTTGAACCTCCCACTGCCATGCAGCAACGAAGGCGAGGCAAGTCATGAGAACCCTCCGCAAAGCCACCGCCGCGCTGCGGCTTCATCCGATCGCCCTGGCCCTCACCCTGCTGCCGGGCGCACTGGCCGCACAGACATTGCCCAATGGCCTGTCGGTCGTTCGTGGACAGGCCTCGGTGCGGACCACAGGCAACGCGATGACC
>DASTGE010000052.1:0-5618 GCA_035719405.1 Burkholderiaceae bacterium | reverse complement strand
CGCAGCCCACGCACAGCAACCAGCTTCACCTCGATCGCTGCCTGACCAGCCTCCCGTACTGCACGCCCGAAGGGCAGGTCGACTCGCAGTTGCGGCAGGTCAGGCAGCGATCGAGGTGAAGCTGGGTGCTGTGCGTGGGCTGCGCGCCTTCCAGCACCTGCTTCATCAGGTAAATGCGGCCGCGCGGGCCGTCCAGCTCATCGCCGAGGATCTGGTACGTGGGACAGGTGGCGGTGCAGAAGCCGCAGTGCACGCATTTGCGCAGAATGGCTTCAGCTTCCTCGCCCTCGGGGGTGCCCTTGAACTCGGGCGCCAGGGTGGTTTGCATCGAAAGACTACAGGTCGGGATACAGGCGGCCCGGGTTGAACAGGCCGTCGGGGTCGAACGCGCGCTTCAGCTCGCGGTGAATGTGCTGCAGCGGCGAACTCAAGGCGGCGAACACGCCCATCGATTTGTCGGTCGCCATGAAGAGAGTCGCGTGGCCTTTGCGTTGTTCCGCGGCAGCGCGGACGGCGGCCGCCGGCGTGCCGGTGACGAGCCATCGCTGCGCCCCGCCCCATTCGATCAGCTGTTCGCCCTCGAGATCCAACGGCGGTGCGGTAGGCGGCAGCGACAGGCGCCACAAGGCGCCGCCGGACTGCACGGACTGGCGCGCACGAATGAAGAAGGGGTCGTGCTGATCGCGCAATCCCTGCCAGAAGGCGGAGGCCATCTCGTCGTCGATCCGCTGACCACCCAGCCGTCGACAAGCCGCCTCGACTGCGGCTTGCGCACCGGAGAACCGAATGACGAGCATCCCGTCCCACCACGCGCTCGCGTTCATCGGGAGCGGCTTGCCGGCGAGTGCGTTGAGGGACGCCAATGCATGAGACTGGTCCATCTCGAAGCGCAGCGTCGCTGTCGCCAACGGCATGGGCAGTACCTTGAGCGACACCTCGCAGATGACGCCGAGTACGCCGAGGGAGCCGGCCAGCAGCCGCGAGACATCGTAGCCGGCGACATTCTTCATCACCTGGCCCCCGAAGCTCAGCAGCTGACCGCGGCCATTGAGCATCGTCGCGCCCAGCACGAAGTCGCGCAGCGCTCCAACGGATGCGCGGGCAGGGCCGCTCAATCCTGAGGCAACCATGCCGCCCACCGTGCCGGGGGCCGCAAAGCGCGGCGGTTCGAACGGCAGGTACTGGCCTTTCTCTGCAAGCACCGCCTCCAGCTCCGTCAACTGCGTGCCAGCGCGCGCGGTGACGACGAGCTCTGTCGGTTCGTAGCTGGAAATGCCCGCGAGGCCACGAGTGTCCAGCGCCTCGCCATGCGGCATTCCGCCATACCACGCCTTGGTATCGCCGCCGACGATGCGAAGCGCTGCAAGACGGCTGCGCGCGTCGGCAATGCGGTCGATGAGGTGCTGCAGGGCGGGATCTTGTGTCGTCATCGGGTTCAGAATCTCGGCAGCTCCGCGAACGGCAGCAGCCCCTTTTTCACATGCATCTTTCCGCCTTCGGCGCATCGCTGGAGGGTCGGGATGACCTTGCCGGGGTTGAGCAGCCCGGCCGGATCGAACGCGCGCTTCAGCGCTTCCATCTGTGCCCGCTCCTCGGGCGTGAACTGCACGCACATCGAGCCCAGCTTCTCAATGCCCACACCGTGTTCTCCGGTGACCGTGCCGCCCAGGCGGACGCTGGTCTCGAGGATGTCGGCGCCGAAGAGCTCGCAGCGGTGCAGCTGGTCGGGATCGTTCGCATCGAAGAGGATCAGCGGGTGCAGGTTGCCGTCCCCCGCATGGAAGACGTTCACGCAGCGCAGGTCGTATTTCTTCTCCATCTCGGCGATCGCGACCAGGATGTCGGCCAGGCGCTTGCGCGGGATGGTCGAGTCCATGCACATGTAGTCCGGGCTGATCCTGCCGCTGGCGGGGAACGCATTCTTGCGGCCGCTCCAGAACGTCTGGCGCTGCTCTTCATCCCTGCTCACCTCAAGGCGCGTCGCGCCGCAGGCCGTCAGCACCTCCAGCATGCGCCGGATCTCCTCTTCCACCTCCTCCGGCGCACCATCGCTCTCGCAGAGCAGGATGGCCGCGGCGTCGAGGTCGTATCCGGCGTGCACGAAGTCCTCGACCGCGGCAGTCATCGGTTTGTCCATCATCTCCAGCCCCGCCGGAATGATGCCGGCGGCGATGATGCTGGCAACCGCATGGCCCGCGGAGGCGACGTCGTCAAAACTGGCCATGATGCAGCGTGCGAGCAGGGGCTTGGGGATCAACCGAACGACGACTTCGATTGCCACGGCCAGCATGCCTTCGCTGCCGATCACGACGGAAAGAAGGTCCATGCCGGGCGTGTCCAGTGCTTCCGAGCCGAAGGTGACCGGCTCGCCCTCAGCCGTAAAGCCGCGTATCTGGAGCACGTTGTGCAGTGTCAAGCCGTACTTGAGGCAATGGACCCCGCCTGAGTTCTCCGCGACGTTGCCGCCGATCGTGCAGGCGATCTGGCTGCTGGGGTCGGGCGCGTAGTAAAGACCGTGCGGCGCCGCGGCCTCGCTGATCGCAAGGTTGCGCACGCCGCATTGCACGGTGGCTGTCCGCGCGAGGGGGTCGATCTTGAGGGTCCGGTTGAACTTGGCCAGGCTGAGGGAGACGCCGAGCGCATGGGGCAAGGCCCCTCCCGACAGGCCGGTCCCCGCGCCCCGGGGCACGACGGGAACGCGCAGACGGTGACAGGTGCGAAGGAGCGCGGCCACCTGCTCCTCCGTTTCGGGCAGGGCGACGACGAGCGGCGCCTGACGGTAGGCGGTGAGACCATCGCACTCGTACGGGATGGTGTCCTCGCTTCGCCAGAGCAGGGCGTGGGGTGGCAGCACGGACTTCAACGCGTCCACCACTTCGGCCTGTCGCTCGCGCCGCTGCGCCTTGTTGGGAAGATCGACTGGAGTGTTCATTCGCGCAGCACTGTACTGCCGAAGCAGTACCAGGCGGCGCAGCACAGAAATTACCGTGAAGCCGGCACCCGCCGCGTGCTGTGAATGAAGGGGATGGGTTCAGCCAAGGACGTGCCTCCTGGCCGAGAACACATGCTGCCGGAAGAAGGGGAAAGAAGACGAAAGGAGCAATGCGCATTGGACCCGGGGAGCGGCATCGGCAATGCGCCGGATGCTATCGGCGCGTTGCGTAAGCCGAGCCCGGGGGGAAATCCGCGGCGGCGCGGGGAGACGGAGGAATCAGGCCGCCACAGAAGATACGCGCGAAATTACTTCTGGTAAGCGCCCGCGGCGATGATGAGGTCGCCCTGCTTCTTCACGTAGGAGGTCTTTGCCTCAATTGCACCCGTAACCGGGTTCTTGTATTTGTAGTCGACCCAGCCGCTGCCCTTTGTTTGTGCGACTTCAAGGATTTCCTTGCGGAACAGCTTGCCGTCGGCATCGGGCTCGCTGACCTGATTCTTGCCGACCAGCGCCGGATTCACCGGATGCGCGACCACTGTGCCGGTCTTGTCGAAGACGAAGACGTACAACTCGCCTTGATGAAACGGCCCGTCCTTCTTGTTGACTTCGGACACGAGCTTGTCGGGCCCGTTCTTGGCCGCGAATGTCGCGGCCTTCTCGACGATGCCTTCGGCATCGGCCTTGGTGGCTTGTGCCGCCCACGCGGAGGATTGGAGAAGCCCAAAGGCAATGGTGATAAGGGCAATGCGAACGATCTTGAACATCGGATTTTCCTTGTTTGTTCCGACTCCCCGGGCCGGGAGTCTATGTCGCGATTCCGATCCGTGTGTAAGGCTTTTGAAGAGTTTCCGTTGTCACGAATTGCGGCTGAATGCGGTCTCTTATTACAAGACCGTTTCGGAGCGCGGAGCGGGAATTGGAAGTCGAGGCAGCGTTCAGTCGGTGGTGAACACCGTCAGAACGCCCGTGTACCCGTACAGATGGCGATAGGCAATCTCGCCGCTTGCGAAGAAGCCGACCAGAGGCACGTCACCCAATGCGTGCCGAATCACCTGAAGCTCGGCCGAGGGCGCCCCGAAATGCGGGCCGCCGCGTCCGGAGCAACTCACGTAGATGGCGCCGGCCATACGCTCACCCGCGCCAGCGGGTGAATGAAGACGTGCGTTGCCGGGCGCTGCGGGCGCGATGTCGCCGGCGGCGATCTCCTGCGGTTCCAGTTCCTCCCGGATCTCGCTGCAAATGCGCACCACGTCGCGCCGCGCTGCCTGGGCGTGGCGGGCGCAGAAAGTGAGGTGCATGCCGGGCTGCACTTCATCGGCGATGGCAATGGCCTCCCGGCCGGGGTCCAGGCCGATGAGATGGCGAACGCGAGTCTCCGTGCCGAAGCTGCCGGAGGGAAGATGCTGGGGCGCCTCCGCTTCGCTCAGACCGACGAGCGTCGCGCGCAGGCGCGGCAGGGCCTGCTGGGGCCGCTGAAGGTCGACGCCGATGTCGACCAGGAGCGCGTCGAGGGCCGACATGTCGTCGAGTGTGAGGACCAGGTTGCGGTCGGCGGCAGTCACGCGCCGGGTCGGCCCCACCGGCTGGCAGCCCTGGGTGACGCGAGACAGCAGCGCCACATCCTCGCCGAAGGCCACGCCGGACAGTCCGCCTTCGAACACGCCGTCCGCGATGTGCAGCCTGGGCCCCTCCTGCGACGAAGCCAGCCCGCCGAAAAGATAGCCGGTGCTCGTTCGTTCGCTCATCTCGGAGATCAACTCCGCGAGATCGGGCGTGGCCGGGTCGGCATGCACCAGCGCCGTATGTGCGTCGAAGCCAGACAGTGGATGGATCCCCGAGAACACGCTGAAGGACTCGCGCGAAATGGAGGTGAGCATCAACGCGAGCGCAGGAACGCCGATGTATTCGATACCGGTCGCGCTGATGCCCACGCCCACCGCACCTACCCAGGCCACATCGGGCCAGCACGCATGCAGCGCGCTGTGGAGCGCCTGGGCGTGCGGAGCGTAACGATCGGTGAGGTAGACGAAGCCGAGAGTCGGGGCGTCGTGGTCGACGGCTCGATCGCGTCGTCGTGCGCGCTGCATCCGCTCGATCTGCCCCGCCACCTGTCGCAAAGCCACCTGCCAGTCGGCGTCGGTCGCGTGCGCGCAGAGAAAGGGCGGCATGAGCCAGATTCCGCTATTTGTTGTCGGGCGGGGGAGGTGTCTCGGGGCGTTTCTGTTCCGGCGCCGGACGAGCGGGGGCCTTGGCAGCCCTCGGAGGTGTGGTAACAGCTTTCAGCGTCTGCTCTGCTGCGTCGAACGATTGCTTGACCATCGCACTGGCAAGATTCTTTGCGACGTCCGCGGTGCCGTCGTTCAGCGCGTTGGTCGCCAGTTCAGTGAACTGCTTGGTAAGCGCCCCCCACCACTGCATCGGGTCGACCACGCCCGGCGAAGCCGTGGATGCCCCCGGCTTTTTCTTCGCGGCGGCCTTACGCGCAGGCTTGCCCGCTTCTTCCGCTGTGGCCGATCTCTGCGCGGCATGAGCCTGTGTCGGCGCCGGCGCTGGTGCCGCGGGTGCTGTGCCGCCCTTGGAAGCGGGCGTGGGCAGCTTGATCTTCATCGCCTCGCGCAGGTCTTCCATCTGGACGTTCATGTTCTTCAGCGTCGACAGGGTCATGCGCTGCACCTCGAGCGCC
>DASTGE010000051.1:0-2957 GCA_035719405.1 Burkholderiaceae bacterium | reverse complement strand
CCCGGCTGGTACTGGATTTTGTTTATTCCCATGGCGCGCCTCATGTCGTGATGCGCCCATGCTCTCAGGTCACTGGCTCATGGGATGAGCCTCTCCTATGAGGGCTGAATCATCTTGCTGATCAGGTCTCCTCTTGAATCGTGGCCGGATCGCCCGTCTCGCCGCGAGCGAGGCTGTAGGCGTTGTAGAAAGCTTCGCGGCTGGCAAAACTTTCACCGGAGAGGTTGGCGACCGCGGCTCGGACATGTTCCGCCAGCTTGTACTTACCGGTTAGGCCGGCCTTGGCATTGAGACGCTTCAGCGTGTGGTCGTCCAGGTTCACGGAACCCCGCTTGGGATCGCCGCCTACTCCATACAGCACGGCGCCACTCCTGCGACCCTTGTCCGGATCGCCGGCTACCACATACCCATGGGTCGGTAGCGCGTAGCCCGTGTTATTCCAGTTGACGTAATACACGGGGACCTTGCGAAGTTCCGAAGGTTGCGTGGATTGCAGCTCGTCAAGCACCGCGGAATAGGCTGCCCGCTCGGTGCCGGCGGGCAGCGACGGAAACCGGCCGGGGTACCGCGCATCGACAATGACTCCTCTCTCATCCGTCCGGAAGTCGAGCAATGCCGTTTTGCTCCCGACACGACGCATGGTCCTCGTCCAACCGTCGCCCAGGTCCAGGCTCGTTGCGCCCTGCCTTCCACCGCCATCTGTCATGAACTCAACGAACGCCTGTACCTTGTCCTTCGAGGTTCGCAGTCCCGCGAGGGACTGCATCCTATGTCTCACTCTGTCCGCCACTCCGTTGGCCTCGGTCCAGCCGACGCGACCTTTCTCGGCAAGCAGAACGTTGCGTACCCGAGGATCCGCGCCAATAGCCCGGGTGGAGGATGAGGCGAAGGTGCTTGGCGCAGCCGACGTACCGAGTCTCGGGGCACGCCCCAGGGATGCGAGAGGAGACTCAAATGGCTGCGCATGACGGGATGTGCGGCCCGCCGAACTGGATGACTCAGGCCGATCGGGTGCACGGGCCTCCCCGCGCGGCGATCCGGGATCCGCCACACCCTGGCGACTGGAGCTGTTGATGGACAACAATGACTATCTCTCCGATGACGACGGAAAGCCCCCGCCCGGGGCCAATAGCTCCAACTGTGCTTCGCCGCCCCCGGTGAATCACATGAGTGAGGCAAACACGCCTCGCCCTTGCATGGAGCTCGTGACACGGCGCCCGCCAGGAGCTCGTCCATCACACCGGGATAGCAGAGATTGCGAGTCTGCGGGCCCACCAGTGCTGATTAACGTGTGCTGGACGCGGGGTAGTAGCTCACGGGGCTATCGCATCCCTCGTAGAGTTCGTCGAAAAGCGCTTTACGGAACTCCGTGTCCGCGGTCTCGAACACCATGAGATTCTCATTGGAACGATAGTGGGATTGCCCGTCAAGGTTGTAGGAGCCTGTCATGACGACACAAGAGCCGTTGTTCCTCGTCAGCACGTAGTTTTTGGCGTGTAGGACTTGTTTATGCCGAGTATTGAGGTTTTGTTGTCGCGCCAGTTGTTCGTTCGGGGCGTAGAGCCTGACGGTGAGCCGGCCCAGTCGCATGGACGAGTGACTGGCATAGAAAACCCGCGCTGCGAATTCGATGCAAGCCTTGCTTGAATGGTCGATGAGAATGTTGACGTTGCACCCTTTCGAGAGTGCCTCGGTGATCAGCGCGAAGCCTTCCGTACCAATCTTCTTGCAGGTGATGTCGATGGTCTCACCGGCTACAGCACTGTGAAACAAGCTAGCGAGGGCTCGGCCAATCGGTCTTCCTTCGATGCGGCCTCCCGTGGAAAACATGTTTCGGTAGCCATCCGACGGGTTCTGTATCCAAAGCACCTTGTGCCGGGTGCCTTCCAGCGGCACACCGGCGCTGTCCAGCACATCGCGGAAACGTTGCATGGCCGCCTCTTTCCCAGGCCCCTCAAGGTCAATCGGCGAGCGGACGTCGATGCCCGCCAGTGCTTGTATGGGTGCGGCATCCTTGAGGGGCACCATGACGTGCCTGTCGTCGTTCATCCCCAGCTGCGCGCATTTCACGGAGTGCCCGCCTACCAGCACGTCGAGGAAGTAGTCACGCTGACACCTGGCCAGTCGCGTGCTCACGGCGATGCAGCCACCGTCCATCCAGCCGTCCTTCGTCTGGTTTGCAATGCTCGCCCCTAGCGTGGCCGCGATGCCCCGGTCGTTGATGCAGAACTTGTTATGGTGCGAGCCTGCCACGCCCTTGGCCTTGGCCGCCACGAAGTAGATGCCGCATTTCACATCTCTAATTCGCAGGCGCTCGTCACTCTGTTGCCGGTTGTAGGCCTCAATTACGGCAGGCCAAGTGATCGTGCCTGGCACATGACTCTTGGATTTGAGCGATATGTTGGCCGTCACGTTTAGGCCCATGATCGCAGCGAGGACGGCGTTCCTCTGCAGCTTGTTGTCGTTGTAAAGCAGCACGAAGGTGAAGTCTTCGTCGTGCTGCTTCCGTGCCAGCGATTCCAGCATGGCGAACGTGGTGCCGGACACCTTGCCTGGATCATGATCCTTGGTCGGGTTGATGCTGAAGGACGTGAAGATGGCGAAACGTTCCGCCGACTCGATGGTCAGTCGGATCAGCTTCTTCTGGCGGTCCTCGCTGGAGGGTACGGTGCTTAGCAGCAGGGCGTTATCGTCGAGGTGGCAGTACCGCGACGGCCAGTTGCTGACGAGCTCCGTATGAATCCCGTCCGTAAGCACGCCGAGGGCAGGCTGTGCTGTAGAGGTCACTGGAGAGGTTGCGCTCGCGGAGGGTCCCGCGGCTTCTTCGCCTGTTGCATCGGCGCTCGTGGTCTCCGCGGCCTTGATGGCGGGGGCGGTACGAAGCCTCGCATTCTGCGGCGCCGATGGACCCGAGTTGGAGCGTGCCGGCAGCGACGAGGCGCTAAACGACGCGTCGT
>DASTGE010000050.1:0-4350 GCA_035719405.1 Burkholderiaceae bacterium | reverse complement strand
CGGCCCGCTCGGGCGCGTTCAACTGCCGTTTCTAGGTTGAACAAGCAAATCAGCGCCAGGAAACGAGCACGTTTCGACTTGCTTGCGCCCATTGCGGCCAAGGAGAACACATGGGAACGCCGGTGCAGCAGCTGTTCGACCTCACGGGCAAAGTCGCACTCGTGACCGGCGGCTCGCGCGGCCTCGGGTTGCAGATTGCCGAAGCCTTGGGCGAGGCGGGTGCCAAAGTCCTGCTCACATCCCGCAAGGCCGCCGACCTCGAAGAGGCCGCCGCGGACTTGCAGGCCAGAGGCATCGACGCTCGCTGGATCGCGGCCGACGCGAGCGAGCCGGTGGCCATCCAGCGCGTGGCCGACGAGGCCATGCAGCGCCTGGGGCAGGTCGACATCCTCGTGAACAACGCGGGCGCGACCTGGGGTGCGCCTGCCGAGGAATATCCGCTCGAGGCCTGGGACAAGGTGATGAACCTGAATGTGCGCAGCGTGTTCCTGATGAGCCAGGCGATCGGGCGCCTGAGCATGATCCCGCGTGGCCAGGGGCGCATCATCAATGTCGCGTCGATTGCCGGGCTGTCGGGCTCGTCGTCGGCGATGAAGTTCATCGCCTACGGCACCAGCAAGGGCGCGGTCGTCAATTTCACGCGCACGCTTGCGGGAGAGTGGGGCCCTTACGGCATCACGGTCAATGCCATTGCGCCGGGCTTCTTCCCGAGCAAGATGACACGAGGCACGATAGACCGGCTCGGCGCCGACGCGCTTGCCGCCCACGCGCCCTTGCGACGCCTGGGCGACAACGACGACCTGAAGGGTGCCGCGCTGCTGCTCGCCTCGGCCGCGGGCAAGCACATCACGGGGCAGATCCTGGCGGTGGATGGCGGCGTGAGCGCCGTCCACGGTTGAAGCAGACAAGGAGCCGGGCATGGAGTTCGCTGTTCGCATTCCCTTCGTCGAGACGCTGGGCATGGAGTTGCTGCGTTTCGAGGCCGGCGAGGCCGAGATCGCGTTGCAGGTGCGCGACGAGTTGACCAACAGCTGGGGCGTCGCGCATGGCGGCACCATCATGACCTTGCTCGATGCCGTCATGGCCCACGCCGCCCGGGCGCCCGACGAGCCAGGAGGCGAACCCAAGGGCGCGGTCATCACTCTGGAGATGAAGACGAGCTTCATGCGGCCAGGACTCGGTCGCCTGCTCGCCGAAGGTGAAGTGCTGCATCGAACGGCCTCCACCATCTTCTGCGCCGCAGCGGTGTTCAACGAGCAGAACGAGCTGGTGGCTCAAGGCACCGGCACCTTCAAGGCCATGAAAGGACTGCCCGCGGGCGGCCGCAAGATCATGCGTGACAACGCATCGGACTGAAACCGCATGTGCGGGTGCGAGACAACACACGGAAAGGTTTGGACAAGCATGACCACCATCAACCAGCAGATCCTGCTCGTCTCGCGGCCCGAGGGCGAGGCCCGCGTCGACAACTTCAAGCTCGTCGAGCAGCCGCTGCCCGAGTTGTCCGATGGCCAGGTGCTGGTGCGCAACCACTACCTGAGCCTCGATCCCTACATGCGTGGCCGCATGAGCGAAGGCAAGAGCTACGCGCAGCCGCAGTCGCTGAATCAGGTGATGATCGGCGGCACGGTCGGCGAGGTGGTCGCGTCGAAGAACCCCAGCTTCGTGGTGGGCGACAAGGTCGTCGGCATGGGCGGCTGGCAGCTCTACCAGCTTGTGGGTGCGCAGGAGCGCGGTGCCCTGCGCACGGTGGACACCTCCCGCATTCCTCTGTCCGCTTACCTCGGCCCGGTCGGAATGCCGGGTGTGACTGCCTGGTATGGGCTGGTCGACATCATCTCGCCGAAGCCGGGGCAGACGGTGACCGTGAGTGCGGCCAGTGGCGCCGTCGGCAGCGTGGTCGGCCAGCTCGCCAAGGTGCGGGGCGCTCGTGCCGTCGGCATTGCCGGTGGACCAGAGAAGTGTTCTTACGTCGTCGAGGAGCTGGGCTTCGACGCGTGCATCGACTACAAGCAGCATCGCGACGCCCGGTCGCTGGCCGCGGCCTTGAAGGAGGCGTGTCCCGACGGCATCGACGGCCACTTCGAGAACGTGGGCGGAATGGTGCTGGATGCGGTGCTGCTGCGCGCCAATGCCTTCAGCCGTGTCGCCATGTGCGGCATGATCGCGGGCTACGACGGCCAGCCCATTCCGTTGCAGTTCCCGCAGCTCATTCTCACGAACCGCATGCGCGTCGAAGGCTTTATCGTGAGCGAGCACATGGAACGCTGGCCCGAAGCGCTGAAGGAGTTGGGCGAGCTCGTCGCGGGCGGCAGGCTGAAGTACCGCGAGTCCGTCGCGCAAGGCCTGGCCGGTGCGCCCGAAGCCTTCATTGGCCTGCTCAAGGGACGCAACTTCGGCAAGCAACTCGTCAAGCTGATCTGACCCACCGGCCAACATCGCGGCCCGTCACGCAGGAGACTTTGATGATCGCCACGCACGAGGTCTTCAACCAGAGCACGCCCTTCGCAGACGTCAACCTCTTCACGGCCAACAAGCCGCTTCAGGACGCGCTCACGTTCCACCATCCCGGCTTCGACCGCGAGGTCTTCCACGCCCTCGGCGAGGAGATGGGTGCGGGCGCGATGCAGGCGCATGCGCGGCTGGCCAACGTGAACAAGCCCGGGTTGCATACGCATGACCGCTTCGGCCGCCGCACCGACCAGGTGGAGTTTCATCCGAGCTATCACCGGCTGATGACCAGCGCCCTGCGTCACGGGCTTCACGGCACACCCTGGGCCTTGCCGGCCGGGGCCCACATCGACAGGGCGGCAGCCCTCATGCTGTTCGCCGAACTGGAGCCGTCGGTGCTGTGCCCGGTGTCGATGACCTATGCCGTCACACCCGCGTTGCGGGCCAACGCGGCGATCGCGGCCGCGTGGATGCCGAAGATCACGAGTCGCGAATACGACGAGCGCTTCCTGCCGTTTTCGGGCAAGACGGGCGTCACCCTCGGGATGGGCATGACCGAGAAGCAGGGCGGCTCCGACGTGCGCGCCAACACGACGCGCGCCGAGTTGGATGCGGACACGGCGTGGGGCCGGGCTTATCGCATCACCGGCCACAAGTGGTTCTTCTCGGCCCCGATGAGCGATGCGTTCCTCGTGCTCGCCCAGACCGGCGCCGGCTTGAGCTGCCTCCTCCTGCCGCGCATCCTGCCGGACGGCAACGTCAATGCGGTGCAGATCCAGCGCCTGAAGGACAAGCTTGGCGACCACGCCAACGCCAGCTCCGAGGTCGAGTTCCAGGGCGCGACGGGCTGGCTGGTCGGAGAGGAGGGCCGGGGCGTGCCACAGATCCTCGCGATGGGCGCGCTCACCCGGCTGGATTGCGCGCTCGTGACGGCCGGCCTCATGCGACATGCGCTGTCGCTCGCCCTGCATCATTGCGATGAGCGCCAGGCCTTCGGCAAGCCGCTGATCGACCAGCCCTTGATGCGCAATGTCCTGGCCGACCTCGCGCTCGAAAGTGAAGCCGCGACCGCCCTGGCGCTGCGCCTGGCCGCGGCGGTCGACCACACGGAGCACGGCCACGATCCGAGCGGCATGGAGGCGGTGATGCGTCGCCTGCTCACGCCGGTCGCGAAATTCTGGGTCTGCAAGCGCGCAAGTGCCTTCGCACAGGAGGCGATGGAGTGCCTGGGCGGCAACGGCTATGTCGAGGCGGGTGGCGAGGGCGTGATGGCGCGCATCTATCGGCAAATGCCGCTCAACTCGATCTGGGAGGGCGCAGGCAACATCATGGCGCTCGATCTGTTGCGTGCGCTGCGCGGGGCCAAGGTGGCCGAGGCGCTGCTGGCCGAACTGGAGCCCGCGCGCGGGTCACACCCGGCGCTCGACCGGGAGGTCACGCGCCTGCTCGATGCCATCGACGGCGTGGCCGACGAGGCGCAGGCGCGCCGGCTCGCGCGCTCGATGGCATTGGTGCTGGAGGCGGCGCAGCTGCAGCGCCACAGCCCCGACTTTGTCTTCGATGCGTTCTGTGCTTCGCGTCTGGATGGCGAGCATTCAGCGGTGTTCGGGCTGCTTCCGGCCACGACCGACTTCGATTCGATCGTGGCCCGTGGAAGGCCTCATTGAGGTCGGCCCGCAACCGGCCCGAGGAGTTGATGAACGAAGGGACGCCCACGGCCAGCCAGCGGATTGCCGAGGCGATGATGGACAAGGCGGTTTCCGCGGGCAAGGTGAGTGCGGCGCAAGTGGCGCAGCGGGTGTTCGAGGCGATGGAGACGGGCCGCTTCTAACATCTTCAGCCATCCGAATGCGCTCGGGGGCGTGCAGACCAGGCTCGAAGACATCATGCTTCAACGCA
>DASTGE010000049.1:0-8006 GCA_035719405.1 Burkholderiaceae bacterium | reverse complement strand
GAGGAGACGCAGCATGGCTCTTTCGGTGCGGGCGCGATCGTGACGCCACGGATCGCTTCGAGGAGTAGGCCGCACGAGCCGGAAACGCAACGGCGCGCGAACTTGCGCAATATCAAGCATACGAGTCGCCACAATTTGATTGGATCCTCGAAGCCGATAGGCTAAGTGCCCGAGTCGCAGGCAACCAGGATCCAATGAAGCCCACGAGAATTCTCCAGGACTTGCTGAAGAGGGACGAGGTTCTGGTCACCGCCGGCGCATTCGACGCCCTCAGCGCGAGGATCATCGAACAGGCCGGATTCCCCGTCGTCAGCATGACGGGATTCGGCATCTCGGCGAGCCACCTCGGCAGGCCCGACGTGGAGTTGTACACCATGACCGAGAACCTGGCCGTGGTGGCGAATGTCGTCCACGCGGTAAATGTCCCTGTCATCGCGGACCTGGACACGGGATATGGCAATGCGCTGAACGTGATCCGCACGGTGCGCGCATTCGAGCAGGCCGGCTGCGCCGGCGGGCACCTGGAAGACCAGATCGTTCCGAAGCGTTGCCCGGCGGTCGTTCCCGTCGTCCAGCTGCTTCCGGTCGCCGAAGCCGCGGGCAAGATCAAGGCGGCCGTCGACGCACGGAAGGATTCCGACTTCCTGATCATCGCGAGGACGGATGCACGCGGCCAGGAGGCCGTGGACAGGGCCAATGCATACCTCGAGGCGGGAGCAGGCCTCGCCATGTTCATCTCGAAGGCATTCCCGACATTCCTGGAACTGAAGACCCTCACGCGACAAGTGAATGGGCATTTCGCGCTCGGCTACTTCGAAGGCCTGGCCTATCCGAGCTGGCTGAAGGAGGACTGGACGCTCGACCAGCTGTGCTCGATCGGAACCCGGATGCTGAGCTACCCGCTCGTTCCCCTATTCGCGGCCGCAGAGGCGGTGCGCGGCGTCGTGCAGCACATTGCCGACCACAAGACCGTCAAAGGGCTGGGGATGCCGCCGCGCATGGAGCACGAGCAGTTCGCGAAGTTGATCGGTTTCCCCGAGATGATCGAGCTCCAGAAGAAGTACATGCCCGCCGGCTGACCGATTGAAAGGACTCCCATGAGAATCATGCGGCAAATTCTTGCGCTGGCCTTGGCCTGCCTGCCACTCGCGAGCGCGCTCGAAGCAGCGGCACAGGAGTATCCGACGAAGCCGATCAAGATCGTCGTGCCCTACACCCCCGGAGGCACGACGGACAACCTCGCACGGCTTTGCGCGCAGGGGCTCGCCGAGGCGTGGGGCCAGCAGGTCATCGTGGACAACCGGCCGGGCGCGAGCGGCTCCATCGGTGCGAAGGTGGTCGCCGACGCGGCGCCGGACGGCTACACACTGCTCCTGGCAACCAGCACACAGCTTGCCACCAACGTCGCGCTGTATCCCAACCTGTCCTACCAGCCGCTGCGGGATTTCGCTCCGGTGGGGCTGCTCGTGAAGGGATACAACGTCCTCGTCGTCCACCCCTCGGTCCCGGCGAAGAGCGTGAACGAGCTGATCGCGCTCGCCAAAGCCAGGCCCGGCCAGCTCAACTTCGCCACTTCCGGAAACGGCACGTCGCAGCACCTCTCGGCGGAGCTGTTCAAGACGATGGCGGGCGTGAACATGGTGCACATTCCTTACAAGGGCAGTGCCCCGGCCCTGGTCGATCTCCTGAGCGGGCAGGTTCCGGTGATGTTCGAGAACATCCTCACCGTGGTCCCGCATATCAAGGCGGGGACGCTCCGAGCGTTGGCCGTTACCGGCGCGAAGCGCTGGCCCACGCTGTCCGAGTTGCCGACCATCGCGGAGGCGGGGCTTCCCGGTTATGAGATCTCGGGCTTCTATGGAATCGTGGCTCCCGCTGGAACGCCCAGGCCGATCGTCGCCAAGCTGAACAAGGAGCTGTCCCGGATCATCAGCGACCCGAATCTTCGCGAGCGCCTGCTGAACCAGGGATTCGAGCCGAGCCCGTCGACGTCGGACGAGTTCACCGAGTTGATCAAGGCCTACATCGTGAAGAACGCCCAGATCGTCAAGGAGGCCGCGATCAAGGTGGACTGAGCACCCGCGCGAATCAGGCGCCGTGCCTGTTCAGGATCGTGAGCGCCACGGCCTGCGCCCTTGGGACCAGGGTATCGATGCGGCAATACTCGTGGGGCGTGTGTGCCTCGCCACCGACGGGCCCGGTCGCGCACAGGGTCGGCGCTCCCACCGAGGCGGTGAACCCGCTGTCGGCGCAACCGCCCGTGAATTCGCCCGTAACCGTGAATCCGGCCTCGCTCGCCGCCCGCGTGTAATCGGCCAACAGGGCCCGGCTGGCGTCCGTTTCGAACAACGGCAGGAAGCGCTCCTCGTTCGTGATCCGCCCGTGAGTGCGCGCCGGAAACTCCTCTTCGACGATCTCGCGGATCCTGCGATGAAGCAGGTCGCGATCGACCTCGATGGGAAAGCGCACGTCCAGTTGCGCCGTCGCGTGCGGGGCCACCATGTTCACCGTCACGCCACCGCGTACGGTACCGACGTTCGTCGTCACGCCGGTCGCATAATCCGTCAGCGCATGAAGCTTGACGATCTTCCTCGCCAATGCCTCGATCGCGCTCGCGCCTTTCTCGTGATTGCCGCCCGAATGCGCGGCAACTCCCTCGACCTCGAAGTCGATGAACATCGCGCCCTTGCGCCTGACGATGACGTTTCCCGAAGGACGTCCGGGCTCGGCGTTCAGCACGGTCGCGGCGCCCTGGGCCATCTTCATCGTGAGCTCCTTCGAAGACGGCGAAGCAATCTCCTCGTCACCCGTGTAGAAGACATGGATCGGCGCCTGGTTGCCGCCGATCTCGGCAAAGGCCTGCGCCACGAACGTGTTCATGACCAACCCGGCCTTCATGTCGGCCACGCCGGGTCCGTAAGCAACGCCGTTGTCCGCCCTGTACGGCCTTCGGGCAGCAGTCCCCTCGGGGAACACCGTATCCATGTGGCCGAGCAGCAGAACGTGCGGCGCAAGCGCCCCGCCCTTGCCCGGGACCTTGGCCGACACGCAGTTTCCGTGCTTTTCGAGCGGGAACAGCTGCGTCGCGATGCCGGCTCGCTCGAGGTGAGCCCGAAACACCGCACCGACCCTGTCGACGCCCGCCTTGTTGCTGGATCCGCTGTCGATGTTCACGACTTCCTCGAGCAGGCGGAGCATCTCGCCTTCGTGCGCTTTCAACCAGGCCAATAGGGCGCTGCGAGCGGCAACTTGCGGCATGTTCATCGTTCCCTGGGTGTCACGAAGCAGGCCACTATTTGTGAATGTGGCGCTATGGTTGGAAGACGAAGGTCCGCCCCACCGCCGAAGGCATCAGGACCTCCTCGTCGCAGGCATTGGCCAGCGCGGTGAACGCACGCCACCCCGTGCAATGCGCCGGCACGATTCTCTTCAATCCGAACTTGAGGAGGTCCATGATCGTATCGGGAATGATGGCCTCGACCCCTTGCCCGGCGAGATGAAACCCTCCCACCACGGCGTGAAGGGGAATTCCATCGAAGAGCGACTGCGCGTCCTTCAGGACGTTCACGATGCCCGCATGGGAGCACATGGAGAAGACCACCATGCCTTTGTCCTTCACGTTCACGGCCATGTAACGCTCGTCCCGAATCCACGGATCCGGCTCCCATGCGTTTCCCTGGGCCGCCATCTTCAACTGGCCCGGCAATCCTTTTTCGTACGAGGTGACGCGCGGGATGTCGCCGCTCAGGTAGAAGAACCCGCTGCCGATCACCCGCGCTTCCGTCCCAATGACCGTGCGAGAGCGCCACGGCCTCGATATCCTTGAACGGAACGCCAAGGCGGTCACCGTTTCGCGTCACCGTGTAGGCTTCCGGCCCGGCATCGAACATGACGTGATGGGTTTCGTCGCGCGATCGCACGGCGAGCACCAGGGAGAGACCGTGGTGCGCGCAGCATTTGGCTTCCCCCGACATCTCTCGCATGCCGGCCTTCCTCAGCGTGGCATTCTCGTTGATCACGCCGGGAGCAACCGTGGAGAGGGAATCGGTGACGTTGTCCACGAGGACGAGGGCCTCGAGCGCATCGACCGGGCGAAGCGACGCCGCTACACGAGTGCTCACTGCTCAGGCTCCTGGGGATCCTTCCGGACCTCTATCATCGACCAAATCCCGTTGCAAGGAGAGTTACCCATGCGGAAGATCATCGTGGGCGCCCAGGTTTCCATGGATGGCGTCATGCAAGCGCCCGGCGCGCGGAGCGAGGATCCGACCAAGGGCTTCAGCTTCGGCGGCTGGGCGATGCCATATTTCGACCAGGTGTTCGGCGAAGAGATCGACCGCGTTTTCAAGGAGAAATTCGACCTGCTGCTCGGCCGCAGGACGTACGAGATCTTCGCCGCCTACTGGCCGTACTACGACGACGCTTCCCATGGCGGCATCGCGAAGCTGTTCAACGACATCAACAAGTATGTGGTTTCGCGCTCAGGCGATGTCGATACGGGTTGGGCGGGCTCGGTGCTCCTGCGCGACATCGCCGACGTGAAGCGCCTCAAGCACGCAGACGGCCCGAACCTCGTCACCCAGGGCAGCACCGAGCTCGTCCACGCGCTGCTCGCCGATGATCTGGTCGACGCCATCAGCATCTTCACGGTCGCTTGCCGGCTTCATCGCGCCGCTCGTATGCATGCAAGTACCCGTCAGATTGCTGGTATTGGTCAATGCGATGATCCCTGAGCCCCTAGGACGCCGGCCGCATAATGATCGCCCTTCAACCGCCGGGAGAACCTCCATGCCGATGGTGCGCATCGAGCTGCACAAGGGCCGCACGACCGAACAGAAGGCCGCCTGCGCGAAGGAAATCGTCCGCGCCATCCAGCAGCACCTGAACGCGCCGCCTGAAGCGACCCAGGTCGTCTTCGTCGATGTCGAGAAGAGCGACTGGATGCTGGGCGCAACGCTACTACCGAAGTAGCCGGGCGCCGTGAGGCTTCATCTCACGGCGCCCCTTCCCTGCGGAATGTCCAGGCACACTCGTCGTGCAGCGAAGAAGCCCTCTCCGAGCACCGCGTCGACATCGGGGGCGCCGAACTGAACGAGCCTGAACTCCTGCGACCCGGCATCGTATCCGCCGAGTTTCAGGCCGTGGACGTTCAAGACGGGTGGGCCCTCATCGACCCGGCGCCCGAGGGCGGCGTCGGAAGGGAGAGCCGAAGGCCGGAAGACATTGTCGGTCGAGCCCGTATCCCACAAGAAGACGTGGCGACCGTATTCCGTCGACCCCGCGGTCACCGCGATCCCGTTGACCAGAGCAACAGGGAACGTGTTTTCGCCGCACTCGCTTGCGAGGGCCGAGGCGTCCCCGGACTCGTACAAGCGGATGCGCTTCGCAGGATAGTCGACCAACCAGAAGGTAGCGTCCCAGCACCGGCATTCCGATGTATCCGTTCCGGTCGGGCGGCACGGAATCACCGAAAATCGATTCACCCCCTTCAAGAGCGCCGAGGGGAAGCGGCCCGAAGTAAACATCTTCCGCCACGAACTGCCTCGCCTCGAGAATCTGGCCAAGGGAGTTCCGGAATCGCTTCGAATGAGCGCCAAAGCGCACCTTCGTGCGGCTCAACTCCGGAGGAGTGAGAGCGATCGCCTGATACCCTGCGAGGTCCAGGAACAGCTGGAGCGGTTCGCCGGATATTCGTACCTCGACAGTGGGAAGCCGGTGACGAATTTCAATGGGGATATCGGCAATGGGTGTTGGAGTGACTCGAGGTGCCCAAGGCGCTATCGAGCAGGCGCCGCATAGCAGCGCGACGGCCAGGGCACCACCGTTCATCCTCTTGAGCATTTGAATGTTCAAAAGTCTCGCCGGACCACGCTTATGTCGCCTTGCGACCGAAGCGTACACTTCAGCACATGCCGCGATTCAAGACGTCCCGCGAGCTCCTCCTGACTGCCCATTCTGAAGACGAAGTGGCGCGCACGCTCTTTGATGCGGTTGGGCAAGTTGATCCAGACGAACTGAAAAGGCTGCCGCCAGAATGCCGGGAGGTGGTGGTCAAGCGCCACACCGACATTCACGACGCGGCCGTCACGCTGCTTCAGTCGGATCTGAGGCACAGGGGCGAGGACGCGTTGGGCGAATTGCTGAGGCAGCTCGCAGAGTTGTACGCCGCGGCGTCCGTGAGGCTCGGCCAGATCGAGCATCGCCGCCAGCGTCTCGAAGAGCCGGCCCTGGGTCGAGGATAAACGTGCGACTGGGCGAATTCATCCTGCACGACATGGAACGCATTCTCGGGAAATGGGAGGCGTATGCCGCCACTTGCCTGCCCGCAGCGGCCTCCATGGAATCCCTGGAGCTCCGGGATCATGCGCAGCAGATACTCGAAGCGGTCGTCGCGGATTTGTCGACCCCCCAGACGCGGGAGGAGCAGGCCGCGAAGTCGATGGGGCTCGCGCCCGCCCCCTTTCCGGCACGGGAAACTGCGGCCCAGACTCACGCGGTGCTGCGGGCCAAGACTGGGTACGACATCCGGCAGCTCGTCTCCGAGTACCGGGCGTTGCGCGCCAGCGTCCTTTCGCTGTGGATGGATGCCTGCTCGCCGGCGGATCCGCCCCTGGACGATGTCATTCGCTTCAACGAGGCCATCGACCAGGCGCTGGCGGAGTCCGTGGGACATTTCAGCGCACAGGTGAACCAGAGTCGGAACCTGTTGCTTGGAATGCTGAGCCATGACATGCGCACTCCATTGCAAACCCTGCAAATGACGGCGCACTACCTGGGACAGCTCAATGC
Organism: Burkholderiaceae bacterium; assembly: GCA_035719405.1. Lineage (GTDB taxonomy): Bacteria > Pseudomonadota > Gammaproteobacteria > Burkholderiales > Burkholderiaceae_C > CAMLIZ01. Next base: position 1,217 of record DASTGE010000049.1, on the reverse strand, counting down.
CGGCGCCAATGTGTCGGATGCCGCGCGACGCCTGATCAACAGCGGGGCTCACCTGCAAGGCCTGATCGACGACCTGGTCGATTTCAATCGGACGAACCTCGGTCTCGGCATCAACATCCTGCCAACCCAGGTAGATCTCGGGAGAATTTCCGCGGAGGAAGTGGAGCAGGTCCACGCTGCGTATCCCGACAGCAAGGTGGAGCTGCAAGTGGCGGGCGAATGCCAGGGCTTCTGGGACGGCAGGCGGGTGCAACAGCTGCTCGGTAACCTCATCGTGAACGCAATCCACCACGGTGAGCCAGATGCGCCGGTACGCGTCTCGGTGTTGGGTCGCGAGGCGGACGTTCGCATCGAGGTAAGCAACGACGGGCCTGCCATCGATGCTGCGGTACTGATGCAGATGTTCGAGCCATTGAAGCGCGGCACCGGCAACACCGGTCATGCTGGCCTCGGCCTCGGCTTGTATATCGTCCGCGAAATCGCCAAGGGCCATGGCGGCACCGTGGAAGCGCGCTCCGATGACCGGGGCACCGTCTTCACGGTGCTGCTGCCGCGCAGGAAATAGCCGGCGCGGCCCCGCGGTCAATACATGTGCTGGCCGCCGTTGATCGCGATGTTCGCGCCCGTCACGAACGCCGCCTCGTCCGACGCGAGATAGGCGCAAAGGCCCGCGACTTCCTCGGGCTTGCCGAGACGGCCCAGGGGGATCTGCGGCACGATCTTCGTGTCGAGGACGTCCTTCGGGATCGCCAGCACCATCTTCGTGCCGATGTATCCCGGCGAGATGGTGTTCACCGTGACGCCCTTGCGCGCGACTTCCAGCGCGAGCGCCTTGGTGAAGCCGTGCATGCCGGCCTTCGCGGCCGAGTAGTTCGTCTGGCCGAAGGCGCCCTTCTGGCCGTTCACGCTGGACACGTTGATCACCCGGCCCCAGCCGCGCTCCACCATGCCGTCCACGATGGGCTTGGTCACGTTGAAGACGCTGTCGAGGTTGGTGTGGATCACCGCGTCCCAGTCGACCTTGTTCATCTTCTTGAACGTCATGTCGCGCGTGATGCCGGCGTTGTTGATGAGGATGTCGATGGGGCCGACCTCTTTCTGCACCTGCTCGACCATCTTCTGGCAGGACTCGAAATCGGACACATCGCACGGATACGCCGAGAAGACGTAGTCGCGCTCCGCCATCTCCTTGAGCCAGTCGCTGTGTTTCGTATTGC
>DASTGE010000048.1:0-2815 GCA_035719405.1 Burkholderiaceae bacterium | reverse complement strand
CGCGATTCGCTGCCCCTGGCACGGCGTCGCACTTGAAGAGCATTGCCGCGGTTGCGGTGCGACCGCGCCGTACCGGCTCAACGCGAGGCTGCTCGGTTCGCCCTTCCGCTGCGCCGAGTGCCGCCGGCCCTACGCGGGTTGGCACGCCAGACTGGCACCGCAAGCGGCGCCGCCAGAACTCCGCCGCGCGATCACGCGGGCGCGCTGCGGCGGCTGAACTCAATGGCACTGTCGCTACTGCTCAGACCGTCAGGAAGGCGGTGACAACTTTGCTTCGGTCTACGGCACGGTTTTCGGCAAATCGTGATGTGGACGGCGAACATTTAAAGCGAACGGCAACGCCCAGATGAGCGACACCTTTGCTATGGTCTGTTTCTCAGGAGGCGTCTGTCTGCCGTAAGCAGGCAGCGCGTAAGGGACGAAGCTACCCATCCGAGAGAATTTCGTGCGTAAGGTTGTCTACCACGACGGGGCTGTCGAAGTATGTGACAGAGGGATCTGTACCGTATTTCTCGCGTACGAAGGCTTTCCAGCTCTCGGTGTACAACGCTTCAGCTTCGGCTCTGGAGTTCCAGAGATAGATTCCGCCCGCCGTATTCCCGTCTTCAGAGAGAACATAGACCTTACGGACAAGACCAGGTACGCCCTGATATTTCTGTGCTGTGCGACGGTCGGGATAAAAGTGCAATCGAGTTTCGGCACGACCAATGGACGGCGATCGATGGCAAGCTCAATTCGCGCGCGGGGGCCATGTTCCAGCCTTGAGCCGGCCCGCGTACCAGTGGTTCATCATCGCGTCCTCAACTGCGTACTCGCCCCGCGCCGATTTCCACACGAGGGCTGGTGTGCGCGCTCGGATGTTCTCCAACGCGGTCTGCACAGTCTGCGCCGTCACCTTGGCATCTGGCGCCCCGAACTGGACCACCTTCTCCCGATAGAAACGCAGCGCCTCGGCGTCATAAGGACGATAGCGATTGCCCTGCTCGAGCAGCCGCCACAGTACGACCTGCTCGATCGGGCGCAGCGACAGGTACTCGGACTCCATCTGCGCCTCGTCATCGCGCTGCCGTTGCAGGGCCGCCGCGAGCACCGCGTTCTCGAATCGGCCCTGATGGGTCGCCAGCGGGCTTAACGCGTCGCCCAGTGCGGCCGCAAAGAACTGCGGACGCGCGCCGAAAAGTTGGAAGGCCTCGGTCAGCACGACCGCGTTGACCGGCAGGAGGTCCGGCCGCTGCTGCTCGATCAGCCCCACCACAAAGTCCACGAAGTCCTTGCCCAACCCCGGCATCCGCTGCACTTGGCTGCCGTAGAACGGTGCGCCGGTCGTGTTCACCAAGCGCAGCAACTTGTCGCGGTCCGATCCGCTCATCACGAGCATCAGGCGAACCGTGTCGGGCGTGTTCAGCTGATCGCGGGCCGACTTCAGCGCACTCATCGCGTTCTCGCCGGCCGTACTCGTCAACGCATGCTGCGCCTCGTCTACGATCAATGCGATTGGCTGCCGGGCCAGCTGGTGCAGCATGCTCAACGCGTCGGTGAGCGTGACGCCGTCTGGCTTGCCGATGCGCGTCGTGTCGATCTTCATCACGCCGGCCACCGTCACGCTCTCCAGGCTGATGGCCTTCGCCGCCTTGGACACGACGCCCAGGTTGTCGCGGATCGCCTTCGCGATCGCGTCCGCAATGAGGTCGCCTGGATCGCGCTTGGGATCCGCCCAAAGATCGACGTAGACCACGAGCACCCCCTGGCGCTGCAATTCAGGGCGCAGGTCTTCCTGCAGGAACGTGGACTTTCCGGTACGGCGCGGCGCTGCCAGGAACAACCCGTTGTGGGCATCGCCGAACAGGCTCTCACCCTTCATTTGGGCGACTGTCGCTTGGGCAAGCTGGGAGCGCGGGAAGTGACGGATCATCCTTTATGCTCTTTTATCGAGGAGTACATAATTTATGCGATACGGCATAAAAGTCAATAAAGCTGCGGGCAACGCCGGCACGCCGACTCGGTCTCGTGGCGGGTCCCCCTGTCGCGGCCCGCTCGATGTCGATGCCCAGGCAGCGCGGCAGGTTCATCTTGCGCCCGACGCCTGGTCCCGCGGGCGCTTCGTGCGGGGATTGGAACACCATCGCGAGATGGACTGGGGCCAGCTCATGCTTGAGGAACAGGCTCAGCCGCCGTCGCTTCGGCGCCACCACGCGAGGTTGCGCTCGCCGTCGCATCGAGGCAACCGCCCAGTGGCCAAGTCGCCAGCTGCGGCCGGCCGGTCCGAGACTGACATCCTTCCTTAAGGCGCTCAGTGGGCTCGAGGAAGGACGCTGGCGTGCTGCGCTTATGCGTCCTGTGCCTCCAAGCACGGCGGCTTCATGATGTCAGCGTCGAAGCCCATGAGCACACTGGCCAGCTCCAACGACCGCCACAGAGAAGCCGGCATCTGCATGATCGCCTCAGGCGTCCGCGCGTCGGCGATCCAGGCTTTGATTTGACGGTGTTGCGCAGGCGTGAGCAGTCCAAGGCTCAGCATCTCGTCGAGAGTGTTCACGGATTTCCTTGTTCCTCAAGATCTCAAGATGACACGAACGGATTGGCAAATCCGTTCGCTGTGGACGACTTCGATTGACTCAGCAGGCACGAGTGCGCGTCGTGCTCATCCTCAACTTCGGGAGGGGGTGGCGCCCACTGAACCGCCCCGGGATTTGAGGAGGCTCCTTCGATTGAGAATGGAGCCAACATGAGAAAGTCCCCGAAGTTTTCCCTAGAGGTGATCGAGCGCGCGGTGCGCATGGTCTTTGATGCCAAGGACCAGTACCCATCGCAATGG
>DASTGE010000047.1:0-2390 GCA_035719405.1 Burkholderiaceae bacterium | reverse complement strand
TCTGCGGCCCATCATGGACGCTGTCATGTCCGACGCTTCTGTTCCAGCCGAGCTTCCGAAGCATTCCTTCTTTTTTGGAATGCACGATTGGGAATTGGCGTCGAAGTATCTTGGAGATACTGAATTGATGAATGCGATTGGCGCGCTAGATGCAGCTTTGCGAGATGTAAGCTCATAGCGGATCTCGGTGCCTTTTTGCATCGGCTTCGTTCGGCTTTTCGGGGTAGGCACGTGGCATCGCGTTGACCGTCGGCCTCGGGGCGTGGGACCGTCACTCTTCGAGTTAGATGCGGGGGGTGCCGAGGGTTCGCGCCGTTTCGTGTGTCAGGCCGACAGCAAGTTCCGGCACGCTTATCCCTGATATGGCGCTTGCCCTTGGCCTACAGCCAGCGCCAGAGCGCTCGAATCCAGGCAGGCACGGAATGAGATGGTGCAGGGCGGTAGTGCTGGCGCAGGTCGCGAATCATCGACACCTCTTGCTCATGAAGGCCAATCCATCAGGGCCCAGGGTCAAGCCCCGAGCGGCGTTCGCGTACCTTATTGCTATACTGTGGATATGTCCAGTAGTAAGATTGAGGGCCCGGTCGGCCGCATTCGCCACAGCGCCGATAGCACGCAGGCGCCGGGGCGTCCACGCGTCGCCATTGGCTTCGGTTCGCCGGCAGACGACACGGGCATGACCGCGCTCGATCTCAACGACATCCTCCTCAATCACCCGCAGGCCACGTTCCTGATGCGCATTGCTGGCACCGCGATGCGCGAGGTCGGCATTGACGATGGGGATATCGTGCTGGTGGATCGTGCCGTCGTGGCTGCGCATGGGCACGTCGTCATTGCAGCGGTGGACGACAACTTCGTTTGCCGATGGCTGCTCAAGCAGGGCCCGGACGTCCGGCTGAGAGCGGCCGACCCCTCCGTTGCCGACATCGTTCCCCATGAAGGGCAGGAGCTTCACTTATGGGGCGTCGTGACCTACGCCATCAAGTCGGTGCCCGTCTGAGAGCACGCCATGTTTGCGCTCGTCGATGTGAACAACATGTACGTGAGCTGCGAGCGCGTGTTCCGGCCGGGGCTGAATGGCCGCCCGGTTGTCGTGCTGTCGAACAACGATGGCTGCGCGATCGCACGCAGCAACGAGGCCAAGGATCTTGGGGTCAAGATGGCGCAGCCCTGGTTTCAGATTCGCCATCTCGAACGGGAGGCCGGCCTGATCGCGCTGTCGGCCAACTTCGAACTCTACGGGGACATGTCCACTCGGATGATGACGTTGGCGGCTCAGTACGCACCGCGGCAAGAGGTCTACAGCATCGACGAGTGCTTTCTGGACTTCGACGGCGTGCGGGACGATCTCGTCGCCCTCGGACGCGACTTGCGAGCGACCGTGCTGCAGTGGACGGGACTTCCCACGAGCGTCGGTTTCGGGTCGACCAAGACGCTTGCGAAGCTGGCCAACCATGTCGCCAAGACAGCCGACAGGAAGCCGGGCAGCTACCCGTCGCAGCTTGCCCGGGTCTGTCACCTTGGCGAGATGCCGCGCTCGATGCTCAACGACATCATGCGGGCGACCGAGGTCGGTGACGTGTGGGGCGTCGGTCGAAAGACCAGTGCACGGCTGAACGAGAGTGGCATACACACCGTGCTCGACCTGGTCAACGCCGACGTCGCCACGCTGCGAAAGCAATTCGGCGTCGTGCTCGAGAAGACGGTGCTCGAACTGCGTGGCACCTCCTGCCTCGATGTCGACGATGCGCCTGCGCCCAACCAGCACATCATGTGCTCACGGTCCTTTGGCGCGTCTGTGACCGACTTGCCCAGCCTCACTGAAGTGATCAGCCAGTTTGCTTCGCGAGTGGCTGAGAAGCTCAGGCGCCAACAGAGTCTGGCCGGTGCCGTCCATGTCTTTATCGCCACCAGCCCATTTCGCCATCACGACCGTCAGCACAATGGCAGCCTGACGGTCCAATTGGGACGTCCGACGTCAGACACGCGGTTGCTGATCCGTGCCGCCGTGGGGGCTCTTGGCAGTATCTACCGCGGTGGCTTCAACTACGTAAAGGCCGGCGTCATGCTGGTCGACCTGCAGCCCGAAGGCCACCAACAGGGCGAACTGGATTTGATGGTGGCCGCCGCGGAGGAGAACAGCGACCGCGCGCTGCGGCGTGACCAGACTCACTTGATGGGGGCGCTCGATGAACTGAATCGCCGGTTCGGGCGGGGCGCTGTCAGCGTCGCGAGCGCCATGCAGAGGTCGAGGGATGTCGGATATGTCGCGCGGCAGGAGCGTCGTTCACCGCGATACACGACGCGGCTTCAAGAAATTCCTACCGCACGAGCATGACGCATAGGGAAGCCACCATGTCAGACGAAAGCCATCTCGTCGTCCCTCCTTC
>DASTGE010000046.1:0-2749 GCA_035719405.1 Burkholderiaceae bacterium | reverse complement strand
AGGTGGACCATTCCACCGTGCACCGATGGGCGCTGAAGATCGTGCCGGTGCTGGCGGCGGTGTTTCGCCGGCGCAAGCGGCCGGTGGGATCGAGCTGGCGATGCGGAAGTTGCGCAGCGCTCATTCGTACCTGTGCATCTGCCTGCGGCGGCAGCGCCGATCGCACCCATTAACGACATTCGCTTGGAAGTCTGGCGCGGCTCGACGACCGTGGTCGCGACTTGGCCGGCGGGCCTTGCAGCCGAGTGCGCAAGCTGGCTGCGCGAGTTGCTGCGGTGATCCGCGTCGATGCTGTATTGTATGGTTGGCAGTGGAACCGTTGGACATGCGTGCCGGCACGGAAACAGCGCTGGGCCGGGTGGTGAAGGTGTTCGGCGAAGCGCGTCCCCATCACGCCTATATGTTCGCGAACCGGCGCGGGAATCACGCGACATAGTGCATCCTTCCCTCAGAAGCCCGGAAGTTTGAGTGTCATTTCGTCTTGCGAATCAACGACATTTCGCGGCCGACGATCCATGATTTCCCGCACGCCTATTCGGACAGCCTCCGAATCGAGCGCCGCTACGGGTACTTGCCAGGGCGCCGAGGGCATCAATTGCGTCGCTGGCAATACACCGCTACGAATGAGTCGATGGACGGAGCCTACGCAAATCTTCAGCCGCTGCGCGGTTTCTTCAACACTGATTGCTTTGCCCGCCGATTTCTCCGGATCGAAGGCAGGGATGCCAAGGCGCTCTCGCAGTTCGCGCACACGAACAGTCGTCCAAGTCTCGCCATCCGCGGACTTGCAGCGCATCCGGTTCATTGTTACAGCAAGCTCGCGATCAGGCCATTGCCCACCAAGCTTGCGCATCACCTCCACAGCACCGGGATGCCGATCGGCCGGGTAGCGCCCGGTGCTCGTGCGCGCCACACGCGTCTCGGTATGACGGCCGCCATGCCAGTGAACCGTAACCACCGCTTCGTTGGAGGCGTCATCCAGATCGATCACGACTTCGTGGATGAGAATTCGAGTAAGCCGTTGCTTGGTGCGTGCGTCCGTACCCGGCACGTTCCATGCCTTCGGCAGATCCTGAGCGAGCGCCATCAGCGCGTCTCGATCAATGGACGGACGGCTCGCAGCAGCAGTCTCCATCGCAGCCACACGTTCCTCAAGGTGGCTGACGTGCTCGAGCGCATCGTTCCATCGCCTCTCCAACTCGCGCGCCACGAGGCGCTTAGCCGGATCGACCGCTTCGTAGCGGCGAGCCGCAAGCGAAGCCTCGTATTGGGCCTGTTCGAGTTCGCGCTGAAGCGCCAGCTTGACGCCGTCGTCCTCGTGTGCGGCCAGTTCCACTGCTTTGATCGCAGCCTCCACTGCATGGCCGGAGACCGCCTCGAGCAGCAACTCGGCGACAGCTCGATCCACGCGCACGCCGCCGATGCCAATGCAAAGCCCGGCACCGACATTGTTGTCATCCCCGCGACACTGGTATCGATGGGCATGTCCGGAGCGCATGCCGTAGAACACCCGCATCATTCGCCCGCAGCGACCGCACCGCACGAGCGACGTCAACAACGCCCGCCCGCCGCGACCCGACTGCGTGACATGCGCTTCTGCATTTGCGCATTTTCCGCAATCATCTTCTGGTGCTCCTCAAACTCTTCCCAACTGATGTAGGCAGGATGACGATCACGCAGCAAGACGTTCCATGCCTTCATCGGTTTGTGGTGCCCGGAGGTCTTTCGCGCTCGCCCCTCCACAACCCGTGTACGGTCACCCCTGCGTCCAAAGACATAGGCGCCTGCATAGATCGGGTGCTTCAACACGGCGAGCACCATATGGTAGGCCGCGGGCTGCCACTTGACGTGGTCGAGACCGGCACGCTGCTGCAATACGGGCATATTCACCTTGGCCTGCTTGGCCCACAACAGGACCTGCCGCGCGCTGCCCAGCTCACGAAACTTCCTAAGCACAAGCCGGATCGCGTCGACGATACGCTCGTCCGGATCCATCACAATTCGTCCAAGTTCGTCCCGGCAGTAGCCGGGTGGCAAGGGAACTTGCAGTTCACCTCGCCGCGCCTTCGCGTCACGCGCGGCAAGTCCCCGTTGCCGCAGGAGACTGAGTTGGTACTCGGACATCGAGCCCTTCAGTCCAAGCAGCAGACGATCGTTGACCATTCGTGGGTCGTATACGCCATCTGGATCGCTCACCAGCGCGCCGACCAGCGCACACAAATCGATCAGGTGATGCCAGTCGCGGCCGTTGCGTGCAAGCCGGGATGCTTCGATGCAAAACACCGCCCCGATCGATCCACCGCAGACCAGGGCGACGAGTTTCTGGAAGCCAGGTCGCTCCACCAAACCGGACCCAGAACGACCCAGGTCGTCGTCAATGACGACGACGCTGGCGAAACCCATTGCTCGCGCTGATTCAGCCAGGGCATATTGCCGCTGCTGGCTTTCGGTGTTTTCCGACACCTGACTTGGCGTCGACTGCCGTACGTACACCACAGCCCCTCGGCTCAAATGTTCAGGCGTGATCTTCGGATTCATCACCGCCTCCGGAATGTTGGTTTGCCACCGCCTTGACCCCCAGTGCTTCCAGCAGCAGATCGGCCAGCGCGCTCGTCAACTCCTCGCGTAGTTCCTCGCTTGGCTGGACCGGATCGTCCCGCTCGAGCCAGAACGCGAGTTGCCTTCTTGGCACGTTCATCGATTGCTTCATCGAACTTGTCCTCCACGACAGAGGAGTCCGATGTTCTAC
>DASTGE010000045.1:0-2737 GCA_035719405.1 Burkholderiaceae bacterium | reverse complement strand
AGGGGTGGTAGTTGCGCTGCCCGCTGCCGCACAGGACGCGGCCCCGAGCCCCGCACCCGCCGCGAGCGGACCCTTGCCCGTGACGGCCGTCCCGCCCCCGTCGCCGGCCCCCGAGCCAACGCAGCCACAGGCCCGACCCAGCGATCAGGGCAGACCAGTGGAGGCCGCCGAGCGCGGGGCGACCCCGAGCGAGGCCGATAACCGACTGAGTCCTGAGCGCATGGTGATCACGGTCACGGGCACGAGCGTAGCGCGCCGCAAATTTGACGCGTCCTATGCGGTTTCGACCCTGTCGCCCTCCGACATGGACAGGCTGGGGCCGCTGAACGTGGCGGACCTGCTTGGTCAGGTGCCTGGCGTGCAGGCCGAGGCGACCGGTGGAGAGGCGCAGAACATCTATCGCGTGCGGGGCATTCCCAACGAGTCGAACTTCTTCACGTTCCAAGAGGACGGCATGCTCGTCTATGGGGAGAACGATGGCTTCTTCTTCAAAGGCGACGTCATGGTGCGCCCGGATCTGATGACGCAGGGCATCGAAGTGGTTCGCGGGGGGCCGGCGCCCATCTTTGCGGACAACGCGGCGGCCATCTTCAACCTCATCACGCGCCAGGGCGGCGAGTTGGACGAGCGGGGGGCGCGACTCACCTTGGGCGACACCGGCTTGTACCGCTTCGACGGCTTCGCATCCGGCAAGCTGGCTGACCGGACGTACTACGCCGTCGGGGGCTTTTATCGCGAGCACCGGGGCTATCGCGACAACGGCTTTCCGAGCGACACCGGTGGGCAACTGCGACTGAACGTCCGGCGCCGGCTGGACCGCGGCGAGATATCGTTCTTTGCCAAAGTCTTCGACGACACCAATGTGTTCCTGCTGCCGATCCCGGTGGCCGACCCGCGGGATCCATCCAGGTCGCTGAACCCCTACATCGACTACTTCAAGGGCACACTGAATTCCCCCTACCTGCGCAACGTTCGGTTCGTCTATCCGACGGTGGGCGGCGCGGGCACGGCGACCGAACGCCGGGATCTGGCGAACGGCCGGCACTTGCGTTACGTCAACACCGGCGCGAATCTGGACCTCAACGTTAGCGGCTGGCAGCTCAGCAACAAGCTGCGGCTGACCAAGGGCAAGCTGGACTTCGATGCCCTGTACTCGACGGTCAATCCGGCCGACGCGAACGCCTTTGCCGCCAGCTTCCTGAACCCGGCACGCGCGGCATTCGGCCCGGGTGTCAGCCGCCTGGCCTACACGTACGCCGGCGAGTCAACGCCCTACGATCCGTACGGCGCATCGGGCTTGGTGGCGCAAGCGGGCTACCGCGCCATCTGGAACGACTTCCACTCCGTCTCCAACGACCTGCGCATCACCCGCGCCTTTGAACTCGCGGGCACGCACAGCCTGACCGGCGGGCTGTTACTGACACGCTACAAGTCCACCATGAACCTGCGCTTCCAGGACCAACTGCTCGAATTGGCGGGCAAGCCGCGCCCTCTGGATCTGGTCGCTTACGACGGCAGCGGCAACGTGCTGGGCCGCGTCACCGACGACGGCGTGCTGCGCTACTCCTCGACGCTGACAGGCGGCGAATCCACGGTCAACCAGACTTCGCTCTACTTTGCCGACACCTGGCAGCCAGCGCCGCGGACGACGGTGGATGTCGGTGCCCGCCGCAGCCAATACAAAGGCCACGGCTTCAGCAAGAACACGGCCCGCTACGACATGGGCAATCCTGCAACGCTTGCCGACAACGCGGCGCTCGGTTACACCGGCGTCAATGCTCCGCGCGCCATTGACGGGCACCCGACTTCCTGGACCGTCGGGGTCAATCAAGAGATCACGCCAGTGTTGGGCACGTATGTGCGCGCCTCGGTAGCCTACCGGCTGCCCGGCGAGATCAACATCTACACGTTCGCCGCGCCGACAACGATCAAGGCCCAGCAGTACGAAGCCGGCTTGAAATACGCGACCCGCCGGTTCTCGGCATACGCAACGGTCTATATGAGTCGTTTCAAGCCCTTTGCGACGACGGTTGCAGAGATCGACCCGGCCACGGGAACCATCACGAATCAGGTCTTCGTCGGCAACGTCAGGAGTTCTGGCGCCGAGGTCGAATTCGCGTGGCGCCCCACCGCGGCGTTCTCACTCGATGGATCGCTCACCTACAGTCCAGCCAAGTCCGGCAGCATGGTCAGCGCCACAGGCAACCAGTCGCTCACGACTGAAGGCAAGCTGCCCATCCGCCAGCCCCGGGGCTGGGGCAATATCCGTCCGGCCATCTATTTTGGGATCTCGGACTGGCAGGCCAGCGCCTTTGCCCGCTTCAACTTCACGGGCAAGCGCTATGTCGATCTGCAAAACACAACGGCACTGCCGGCTTACCAAACGCTCGCTTTGGGCATGGCCGCCAGCAAGGGGGGCACCAGCGTGCAACTGCTGGTAGAGAACGCGACCAACGCCAAAGGCCTGACCGAAGGCAACCCCCGCGCCGATGCCGTGGCCGGTCAGGGCTCGGCCGAGGCGATCTACGGCCGCCCGCTGTTTGGTCGCAATGTTCGCTTGACGCTGACCCAGGAGTGGTGAGGCATCAAGACGCAGTAGCGGGACAAGCACAAGCAACGCCGCGGAGTTCGCTATGGGGCCAAGCCTCCGTTCACTGCCCTGGCCTTGTAAACCGCAGTGCAGCGAGGGCGAGGAGAGCTGGACATGATGCGGAGCTGGCTCTTGGGGGTGGCCCTG
>DASTGE010000044.1:0-3512 GCA_035719405.1 Burkholderiaceae bacterium | reverse complement strand
GGCGCCGGATGCGGCAGTTGCGGGCCGACCCAGATGCGCTATGCCTACAACGCCATCGGCCAATTGGTCCGCGCCACGCGGCTGGACGATCAGGGCCGGGCGGTCGCGAGTCAATTGATTCAGTACGACGGCTTCGGCCGGCTGGTCAAGCTCGGCCGTCGTGACGAGGCGAATCCGAAGGCGGCGGTGCAATGGGTGCGGCGTTATGAATACCGCGACATGACGATGTCCGACGGACGCATCGGGCTGGCGCCCAAGCCCCATGTGATCGCGCAGCCGAGCGTGATCCCGGGCAAGGAGCACACGCTGCGCATCGACTACAACCAGGCGTGGCAGCCCACGCGTGTGACTGAACAGGGCTTCAGCCCGTTGGCTGACGACGGCACCCCCACTGTGCAGGGCACGGCGATCGCCCGCGCCGTCACTTATCGGTACACCGAAGTCAACGGCCGATCCGTGCTCAGCGAGATTGACGGCCCGCTGCCCAATGGCCCGACCAACTCACCCGCGGACGCCGATATCACACGAGTGCAACGCGACGAGAATAGCCGCCATATCACTGCGGTGACGTATCCGATGAACCAGCGCGTGACGCTGGAGCGTGATGACGGCGGTCGTGTCGTGCGGCGCATCGGCGTAGACAGCGTGGTGGAAACGCTCGGATACGACGTGCAGGGCCGGGTGATCGAATTGCGGCGCGCCGGCTTGACCCTCCGCCTACGCTACGACTCCGCTGGCCGCCTGACCACGGCTCAGGACGCGCTCGGCCAGGAATTGCGGCTGGAGCACGATGCCGGAGGTCGTCTCGTCGCCCTGCGTGATCAGCAAGGCAACCGCATCGTCTGGGATTACCAGGGCGAGACGGCGCAGCAGATGCGCCTGCTCAATCCTGACGGCACTTTGGATCAGCGGCGGCTGCTTCAGACTGCTTCGGAGCCGACGTACGAGCCGAGTCCGGTTGATTCACCGAGGGCATTGGACTGGCCGTCCCCGCTTCCGGATCAGGTCGATGTCCGTCTCGTACGCCTGCCGCCCATTGCGACCGAGGTGCAAGCAGTGCTCACCGTCGCTGACGAGCAAGGCCGCATCACCACCGATCGCTACGATGACTTCGGCCAACTCGTCGCCCGGGACAGCCCGGTCACCGGTCGCACCGCCTTCCGCTATGACTTGTCCGGCGCACTCGTCGAGCGCATTGCCGCCGACAAAGGCGCCGTGCGCATTGTCCGCGACGCGGCCGGCCGCCCCATTCGCGTCATGGCCGATGGCGAAGATGCACGTATTGAGTGGGGCCGCGCCAATAAGCCGGTGCGCATCCGCTATCGCGAAGGCGAGGAGCGCTTCGAGTACGACGCACAGGCTCGGTTGGTGGCGCATGTGCAGGTGGTCGATGGCAGGCAGTGGAGCGTGCGGTACTCCTATGACGATGCCGGTCGGCTGGTGCGCAAGACGACGCCCGGCGGGCAGGAGCTTGGCTACCGCTACAACGGCAGTCAGCATCCCAAGCCCGGATTGCTGTCGGGCATTTACCTCGACGGGATATTGGATGCGCCCATCGTCACCTGACTGAATACGCCTGAGGAGCACTTCAGCAACCGGGGCTTCGTGTACGGCAATGGACTGGTGCATCGCCGGGTGCTTGATGTGGACGGACGGTTGCTCCGGGTGGGCAGCCCGGCAGCCGGTCAGTCGGAACTGCAATGGCGCGATGACGCGCCGCAAGTCCACTATCGTTCCACCCCCGCCGGGGGCCGCGCCGCAGCCGAGGCCACGTTGCCGTTGCTGCAGCGCGCGTCGTTCCAGATCATGCAATTCGGCATGCAGCCAACGTCCGTGCCGATGCCGCAGGCGACGTCGCTGTCGCACGCATTGGAATTGGCGCAGCGACGCTACGACGCCAGAGGGCGTTTGACCGAAGACGCGCAACGACGTTACGTGTGGGACGGCCTCGATCGGTTGATCGAAGTGCGAGCCAAAGCGCAAGGCGGTCAGGCGGAGCCGCCGATTGCCCGCTACCGCTACAACCTCTTCGGCGAACGCATTGCGAAGGTGGTCTACTGCGCGCAGGGCCAGAAGGTCACGTACTTCTTCCATGAAGGCGGCCAGCTGACCGCAGAGACGGACGCATCGGGTCAAGTCACGCGCGGGTATGTGTACCTGGACGAACGGCCGGTCGCAATGCTGCAAGGCCGCGCCATCCTGGCGATTTATCCGATCATCGGCTGGCGCCCATCGCGGTGACCCGCAAGGACCGCACGGTGCTGTGGCAGGCGGGTGTCGGCGAGTATGGGCAGGCCGACGTCGCCCAAGGGTCGAGTATTGAGATGCCGCTGCGTGCGTCGAATCAATACTTCGACGCCGAGACGGGGCTGCACTACAACATTCATCGCTACCTGGACGCGCGACAGGGCAGCTACATCAGCCCCGATCCGTTGGGATTGGCCGCCGGGCCGGATCTGTATCGGTTCGGGCTCGGGCAGCCGCATCGGTTTGTGGATCCGTCCGGGCTGGCGCCGATCCGAAGCAATGCGGACGTGCCCACGGCGTCCTTTGCCGACAGGCTGCAGTACGTTTTCGAAAAGGCGGCCGAAAAATACCCCGGCGATGTCGGGGATGCACTGAAGGATCTCGTTTCCCCGACCAGCCTTGCATCAACCGCGGGCCTGTTCTCGATCTGGGCGGTTGCGCAAACCACGCCGGTCGGATGGGCGGCCGATGTGCTGCTCGCCGGTATCGGCTACGCCGCGCTCGGCGAGGCGATCTACACGGTGCTCGACACCTTTGTCACCGCGTCGATAAAGATCTACGACGCCAAATGCCTGAGCGACCTCGATGGCGCAGCCGGCGTGTTGGGCAAGGGGCTGGCAAGCGCAACGGTGGGCATTGGGACCAGCGCGGCCATCGCCGGTGCGCCGAAAATCGCCAGCCTGATCCGGCAGGTCTTGAAGAAGGCGCCTGCGGGCAAACTGCCGGCTGTCAAGGAGCCGACACCACCGCCGGCTGTCCCTCTGGCAACGCTGGAGAGCCTGGAAGGCAAGCAGCTGTTCGGGCCGCGGCTCAGCAACGTGGCCAAGCAAAACGATGGCAGACTTGGCGAGCAGATCGCAAAGCAGATCCTGGAAGCCGAGACCGGCGGCAAGTTCCGTAGTCTTCAGAACGGCTCGGGCAATGGCGCCGACCTCATCCGCATCAACTCGGAAACGAAGACCATTGAGCACATCGAAGTAAAGTCGAGTCAGACGGGCAATCCGGGCCGGCCGAAGGGGGACCCGAACGAGAGGTTTAACACTTGGATATTGCAGGCAGCCAACCAAAAGAAGATTGCGGGCAAGAACATCTCTTCAGAGGATCAAATGTTCGCACAAACCATTGAAAGGCTGATGGGAGATGGCTACAGGCTGGACAACAAAGTGATGCAAGTGATCATCCCCAAGCCAGGGTCCTCCGGCACACCGATCGCTCAGCTTTTCCCATGGCAGGTTAAGACTTCAACTCTGATCGATGTTTCTGCT
>DASTGE010000043.1:0-2314 GCA_035719405.1 Burkholderiaceae bacterium | reverse complement strand
TGCCGCTAGCTCGCTGAACCGGTCGGGCTCGATGTGGAAGACCCGCACCGCTTCAGCCCTTCTTCAGCAGCCGGGCGGCGTCCAGCGCGAAGTAGGTCAGCACCCCGTCGGCGCCTGCGCGCTTGAACCCGAGCAGCGATTCCATCATCGCGGCGTCATGGTCGAGCCAGCCGTTGGCGGCAGCCGCCTTGAGCATGGCGTACTCGCCGCTCACCTGATAAACGAAGGTCGGCATCCGGAACTCGTCCTTCACCCGCCGGACGATGTCGAGATACGGCATCCCCGGCTTGACCATCACCATGTCGGCCCCCTCGCCGATGTCGAGCGCCACCTCGCGCAGTGCCTCGTCGCTGTTGCCGGGGTCCATCTGGTAGACCTTTTTGTCGCTCTTGCCAAGGTTGGCCTTCGTCCCCACCGCGTCGCGGAACGGGCCGTAGAAGGCGCTGGCGTACTTCGCGCTATAGGCCATGATGCGGGTGTGGATGCGTCCTGATTCCTCCAGTGTGTCCCGAATGGCGCCGATTCGGCCATCCATCATGTCGCTCGGCGCGACGATATCCACTCCGGCTTCGGCCTGCACCAGCGCCTGACGGCACAGCACCGCGACCGTTTCGTCGTTGAGGATGTAGCCGCTGTCGTCTATGAGGCCGTCCTGCCCGTGGGTGGTGAAGGGGTCCAGCGCGACGTCGGTGAGGAGCCCGAGTTCCGGGAAGCGGGACTTCAGTTCACGCACCGCCCGGGGCACGAGGCCTTCCGGGTTGGTGGCCTCGCGCCCATCGGGGGTTTTCAGGGAAGGCTCGAGCACGGGAAACAGCGCCATCACGGGAATGCCACGCTCGAGACATTCCTCCGCCAAGGGCAGAAGCAAGTCGACGCTTGTCCGCTTGACGCCGGGCATGCTCGACACCTCCTGCTGCCGACCCTGGCCGTCGAGAACGAACACGGGCAGGATCAGGTCGGAGGTTGAAAGCCGGTGCTCACGGACGAGAGTACGCGTGAAGGCATCGCGCCGCAAGCGGCGCGGCCGACTGACAGGGAAGGGCGGAAGCGTTCGCATCATGATCCGGGGGAGTGTGGCTATTAGTTCACGCGCTCCCCCATTCAGGTGGAATGGAGGGGCTTTAGCGCATTGTCACAGAGCCGACCCGTCTGCTAAAGTAACACTCGAATGATAGCCGCGAGGTTGTCATTCCCTGCTTTTCCTCCCTGAGCAGGCGCCTTAGCGTGATGACAGCGATAAGGCTTGCAGCCCCGGACACGGTCCGGGGCTTTCTTTTTTCTGTCGGGCTCGCAGCACGATGCTGCTGTGCAGCAAGTGCTCATCATAATCGCCGCCCATGAACTCCGGGTATCTCTGGGTCAAGGCCTTTCACATCGTTTTCGTGGCAGCGTGGTTTGCCGGGCTTTTCTACCTGCCCCGCTTCTTCGTGAATCTCGCCGGGGTGAGTCCGGGCAGCGACGCCGAGCGCAAACGCCTCCTCCTGATGGCGCGCCGGCTGCTGCGATTTACTACCGTTCTGATGGTCCCCGCGCTCGCGCTCGGCCTGCTGCTGTGGCTCGCCTATGGCATGACGGGCGGATGGCTGCATGCCAAGCTGGTGCTGGTGGTGTTGGCTGTTGGCTATCACCACGCGTGCGGCGTGTTGCTCAAGCGCTTCGAGCAACTCCAGAACCAGCATAGCGAACGCTGGTTTCGTGTCTTCAACGAACTGACGGTGGTGCTGTTCGCCGCCATCGTCGTGCTGGTCGTCGTCAAGCCCTTTTGAAGCAAACGATGTCGCGCCCGCGCAGCTCAGCCTTTCCGTTGGCACTGCTGTACGTGCTGCTCGTGGTTTATGCGAGTCTGTATCCCTTCATGGGCTGGACATGGCCGCCAGGGCACGCGCTGACTTCCCTCATGCGGTTGAAATGGCCGCATTGGCACCAGAACTTCGACATCTTCGCGAACCTTGCGGGCTACCTGCCGCTGGGCGCGTTGGTTTATGTCGCAGGTGTGCGCAGCGCACGGCGGCCGGCAATGGCGGGGGGGGTGGCGCTGCTCGGACCGGCGCTGCTGTCCTACATCACCGAGGTGATCCAAAACTTCATTCCGGGCCGCGTGCCTTCCCTCGAGGACTGGCTCTACAACACCATGGGCGCCGCGCTCGGACTCCTGCTGGCCGCAGCGCTGCACGCCACCGGCCTGCTTGACCGGTGGCAGGTCCTGCGCGACCGTTGGTTTGCCGGCAGCAGTGGCGGTGCCAGAGTCCTGATGCTGATCTGGCCCATCGCCCTGCTGTTTCCCACGCCCGTGCCGCTCGGCCTTGGTCAGTTT
>DASTGE010000042.1:0-4351 GCA_035719405.1 Burkholderiaceae bacterium | reverse complement strand
GGACCGCCCCGAAGCTATCTCGCGCATGGCACGTGCGCTGGAGATGTTCATCATCGAAGGCATCTACACGACTATTCCCCTACACCGGCGCATCCTCGCCGACCCTGAATTCCGCGCCGGTAAAGTGGACACAACGTTTATCGAACGGTTTCTGCAGAGAACTCACGAAAGCGAACACGCCTCCGCCCGTACGCTTCATACCGAACAGCCGCGCCTTGATCACGCGCGTGTCGTTGAACACCATGAGGTCACCAGCGGCCAGCAAGTACGGCAGCTCGCGAAAAAGGCGATCGACGGGATGCGCCCCTGTCCCGTCGAGCAGGCGCGAACCACTGCGCTCGGATGCAGGATGCTGGGCAATCAGTTCTGGCGGCAGAGCGAAGTCGAAGTCGCTCAGGGTGTAGTGGCGATTCATGATGGACGGCAAGGGCAGAATTGTTTCATGCCCGACGTCCTCAATGCCCCGAGCAAGCCCAAGTCCGGCCCTCAGAAGGCCCTGGACAAGCTCGGACTCACGCGCGACATCGACCTCGCGCTGCACTTGCCGATGCGCTACGAGGACGAGACGCGGCTCGATCGTGTGGCCAATGCCCGCGAGGGGTCGACCGTGCAAGTGGAGGGGATTGTCCACGACAGCCGGATCGAGCACCGCAGCCGACGGCAACTGCTGGTGAGGCTGGACGACGGCAGCGGCGAGCTGTTGCTGCGCTTCCTCCACTTCTATCCATCTCAGCAGAAGCAGTTCGCACCTGGCACCCTCCTGCGCGTGCGCGGCGAGTTGAGGGATGGATTCTTCGGGCGCGAGATCGTGCATCCGGCGTACAAGGTCGTCGACGGCAGCACTCCGCTGCCGAAGTCGCTGACCCCCGTCTACCCGTCAAGCGCTCAGTTGCCGCAGGCGTATCTGCGCAAGTGCATCGAGACGGCGCTGCAGCGCGCACCGCTTCAGGAACTGCTGCCGGCCAACGTCGTGCCGGCTGGGTTGCCATCGCTCAAAGAGGCGCTGTCGTTCCTCCATCATCCACCGCCCGACACGCCGCCTTCCACGCTTGAAGACCGGCGTCATCCGGCCTGGCAACGGCTGAAGTTCGACGAGTTGCTGGCCCAGCAACTGTCGCAGGCGCAAGCCCGGGCCGAACGCGCGGCCCTGCAGGCCCCCGCGCTGCGCGCACATGCAGGTGGATTGCACGAACGCCTGCTCGCTGCTCTGCCCTTCACGCTCACCTCCGCCCAGTGCCGCGTCTCCGATGAAATCGCGGCGGACCTCGCCGAGCCGCAACCCATGCATCGACTGTTGCAAGGCGATGTGGGGTCGGGCAAGACGATCGTCGCGGCACTGGCGGCTGCAGTCGGGATCGACGCCGGATGGCAGTGCGCCCTGATGGCGCCGACAGAGATTCTTGCCGAGCAGCATTTCCGCAAGCTCGTGCAATGGCTGGAGCCGCTGGGCGTTGACATCGCCTGGCTCAGCGGAAGTCGCCGAGGCCGCCAACGCGCGCAGATGCTCGAGCGGATCGCGACCGGCCACGCACGGCTGGTCGTGGGCACGCATGCGGTGATACAGGACGACGTGCGCTTCGAACGTCTCGGGTTGGCGATCGTCGATGAGCAGCATCGCTTCGGTGTGCAGCAGCGTCTGGCGCTGCGTGCCAAGCTTGAAGGCGGGCTCGAGCCGCACCTGCTGATGATGTCGGCCACGCCCATTCCGCGCACGCTCGCCATGACCTATTTCGCGGACCTTGCCGTGAGCACGATCGACGAGTTGCCTCCGGGACGCCAGCCGGTGGTCACCAAGGTCTTTTCGGAGGGCCGGCGAGAGGCGGTGATCGAACGTATCCGCGACGAGGTCGCGCGCGGCCGGCAGGTCTACTGGGTGTGCCCGTTGATCGAGGAATCCGAAGCGGTCGACCTGAAGAACGCGACCGAGACGCACGCCACCCTGTCACAGACTTTGCCCGGCCGCATGGTCGGACTACTGCACGGCAGAATGCCTGCGTCGGAAAAGGCTGCGGTGATGTCGCTCTTCGCCGAAGGCCGCATGTCGGTGCTTGTATCGACGACCGTGATCGAGGTCGGCGTCGATGTGCCCAACGCCTCGCTGATGGTGATCGAGCATGCGGAGCGCTTCGGGCTGTCTCAACTGCATCAGCTTCGCGGCCGCGTCGGTCGAGGCACGGCGGCAAGCGTGTGCGTGTTGCTCTACACGCCGCCACTGTCCGTCACAGGCAAGGCGCGCATGAAGGCAATATCGGAAACCAGCGACGGCTTCGAGATTGCGAGGCGCGACCTGGACATTCGCGGTCCCGGGGAGTTCATGGGCGCGCGTCAGTCCGGTGCGCCGCTGCTGCGCTTTGCCGACGACGTGCACGCCGATGACCCGTTGCTACGCCATGCCCGGCACGTCGCGCCACGCCTTTTGAACGAGGATCCCGATGCATGCCGGGCACATGTGCACCGCTGGCTTGGCGGGCGGGCCGAATTCCTCAAGGCCTGAGACTCTGGGCGCACAATCAGACCATGACGCTCACCGAACTGCGCTACATCGTTGCCGTGGCCCGGGAGAAGCACTTCGGCCGCGCCGCGGAGGCCTGCTTTGTCTCGCAGCCGACGTTGAGCGTGGCCATCAAGAAGCTGGAGGAAGAGCTGGACGTCAAGCTCTTCGAGCGTGGCGCCAATGAGGTCAGTGTCACTCCGCTGGGCGAGGCGATCGTGCGCCAGGCCCAGGCCGTGCTGGAGCAGGCGCAGGCGATCAAGGAGATCGCCAAACGCGGCAAGGACCCGCTGGACGGCCCGCTGAAGCTGGGCATCATCTACACCATCGGCCCTTACCTGCTGCCCGAGTTGGTGCGAAACGCGATCGACAAGACGCCGCAGATGCCACTGATGCTGCAGGAGAACTTCACGGTCAAGCTGCTGGAGATGCTGCGCACCGGCGAACTTGACTGCGCGATCATGGCCGAGCCCTTCCCCGAGGCCGGCCTCGCCATTGCACCGTTGTATGACGAGCCGTTCATCGTCGCCGTCCCCCATGGGCATCCACTGTCCAGGCGCAAGAGCATCAGCTCCGAAGAGTTGAAGAAGGAGACGATGCTGCTGTTGGGTACGGGCCATTGCTTCCGCGACCATGTACTCGAGGTATGCCCGGAGTTCGCACGCTTTTCGAGCGACGCCGAGGGCATCCGCAAGAGTTTCGAGGGGTCGTCGCTGGAGACGATCAAGCACATGGTCGCCTCGGGCATGGGCGTCACCGTGGTGCCGCAGTTGTCGGTGCCGCAGCCCAACGGGCACGACGTGGCACCGCTCGTTCGATACATTCCGTTCGCCCCCCCCGCGCCGACGCGGCGCGTCGTGCTTGCGTGGCGGAGGACCTTCACCCGGTACGAGGCGATCGCGGCGCTGCGCAACGCAGTGTATGCGTGCAAGCTGGACGGGGTGAAGCGGCTGACCGAATGAGCGGTGTTCACGCCTCGCTACGTCAAGGGCCTCGGCCACACGCCGGCCCTGCTGCAATAAGGGCCGGTGTGCGCCGCTACAGTCGGGTCGCGTCTTCAATTGCAGGAGGCCAATCTTGGGCAACAACAGCACACCGATCAACATCGGTATTTCCGAGCAGGATCGCGCGGCGATTGCGCAGGGGTTAAGCAAGCTGCTGGCAGATACCTACACCCTGTACCTGACCACGCACAACTTCCACTGGAACGTCACCGGGCCGATGTTCAACACGCTGCACACCATGTTCATGGAACAGTACACGGAGCTATGGAATGCGGTCGATCCGATCGCCGAACGTATCCGCGCCTTGGGGCACCCGGCGCCAGGCTCTTACAAGCAGTTCCAGTCCCTGAGCTCGCTGCCCGACGTGCCTTTGGCTCCTCCCAAGGCAATGGACATGGTGCGGATCCTCGTCGACGGTCATCAGGGTGTGGCGCGCACGGCGCGCACCGTGTTTTCCCAGGCCGAGCAGGCCAACGACCAGCCGACGGCCGACCTGCTGACACAGCGGCTGGACATCCACGAGAAAACTGCGTGGATGCTGCGCAGCCTTCTCGAGGAGTGAGGGCGAAGGCATCGCCGCAGGAAGTGACAATGGCGAGATGAAAGTCGCCATCCTCACCTTCGACGGCTTCAACGAGATCGACTCGTTCGTCGCCCTGGGCCTTGTCAACCACCTGCGCCCCGACGGCTTGACGGCCCAGATCACCGCGCCTGCGACGCAGGTCACGTCGATGAACGGTGTCACGGTCACCGCACAGCAACCGCTGGAATTCGCCAACGAGGCCGACGCCGTGATTTTCGGCAGCGGCGTCTATACGCGCGCCATTGCGGAGAACAGCGCGATCCTCGACCGGCT
>DASTGE010000041.1:0-2783 GCA_035719405.1 Burkholderiaceae bacterium | reverse complement strand
ATGCACCGCATCTACCGCGAGCGCGGCGCCTGCATCGCCGGCACCAGCGCCGGTGCGTCGGCGATGTCGGAGCACATGCTGGCTGAGGGCCAGGTGAGCCCGCATCCCGCCAAGGGCCTCGTGGACCTCGCGGCGGGTCTCGGGTTCGTGCCGAGGGCGATCATCGACCAGCATTTTTCCGAGCGGCAAAGGCTGGGGCGGCTGCTGGCCGTCGTCGCGCAGAACCCCTATCTGCTTGGGGTGGGGATCGACGAGGACACCGCGCTCGTCATCGAGCGTGGCGGCGGCCTCGAGGTGGTGGGGCGCGGTGCCGTCACCTTGGTCGACGGGCGCGAGATGCAGTCAGACTTCCTGGAGCTGTACGAGCGCGAGATGATCGAGATGCATAACGTAAGGCTGCACCTGCTGCCCGACGGCGCGCGGCATGGCATGCAGGAGGGAGCGACGCCGGATTCGAGTCCGATGCCGCTGCCTTTGCAGGAGGCAGTCGCGATCCTGGCCAGCGGAGAATATCCCGCGTGACGCTGCGCGCAGCGTCAGCCGTCGCCCATGCTCACTCCGGCGTGCGGGCCTCTCTCGCCCAACTACCGGGCCTTCAGTGGCTTCCGCAGCGCCCTCGGGCTACTTGGTCGAACAGGTCTTGACACGAAGCAGCGAATAAGCCGGGCAGCGGGAAAAGATGCCCGTGGCGACGAACACAATCCCGATCCAACCCCACGGGCCCACTGTGCCTGTGGCAGCCAGACCCACAAGGATCAGGCCGGCAACGATGCGCAGGATGCGGTCGATGGTTCCGATATTGATCGTCATGGAGCATTCCGTTTGAGTTGTGCAAGTGGGGTTATTGGACGCCTGGGCATCCTTGACGACAGTGATCGAGGTCACTCACGCCTGCTCACCTGCGCATGCTCTCAAGGCCGCGATGTCCGTGATGTGAATGCGCTCGCGGAACAGAGTCACCCACCCGCTCTGCTCAAAGCGGCTCAACAGCCGGCTCACGATCTCGCGCACGGTCCCTAATTGATCTGCCAATGCCTGATGCGTGATATGGAGCACCGGTCCGTGGCCAAGCAGGACGCCGGCAAGGCGTTGTTCGAGCTTGCGAAACGCGACGGCGTCCACCAGTGCGATCAAGTCCATCATCCGCTGCGCGAACAATCCCAGCACTTCGTCGCGGAATTCCGGATTCGAGAGCCAGGCATGGAATGTTCGTTCCGGGACCATCAGGAGTCGGGTCACCTGTGTCGTGACCCCGCTGGCGGAAAGCGGACTCCGTTGGAAAAGGCTGGTCGATGATGCCAGGCAGAGTTCGCCCGGGGCAACGCGATAAAGCTCGAGCCGGCGGCCGTCTTCCGATTCACGAAAGACTTTGACCTCGCCGGAAAGAATCAGTGGAAAGCCTTTGCATTCCTGGCCTGCGTCGAAAAGCTGCTTTCCCGCCGGCGCGACGTGCGGGCCGCAACCGGGGGGCAGGCTTGTCAACGAAGGGTCGACACAAGCCAGGCTGGGATAGCAGGCGAGCGCCTCGTCGCGTTGCAGTGTCGAGTGCAAAAGATCGTGCATGAGCGAAGTATGCCGACGCCTCTGCACCCGGCCGGATATCGCTTGCGCGGCGCGTCGCGTCGCGCGGCCCCTTGAGCCACCTACTTGCAGGCAATGCCGTGCGGTCGTGCCGGTCCTGTGCTGAAAGCGGTATTGCAGTCGAGCTTGAAGCGGGGATCGAGCTCCAGCTTGTTCGGCGTCACCTTCAACACATGGACTTTGCGATCGCCGTCGATGCGGACTTTTCCGAAGTCGTCCTGATCCAGAAAGTAGTCGGTGACGATGAGCCGCTTGTCGTCGCGCGTGAGTTCGATGTCGTGAGGGCCCGAGCCCGGCCCGAGGTCGACCACAGACAGCAGCTTCGGCTTACTCGGATCCGTCACGTCAAGCATGATGACGAGGCCAGGACCGCCCAGCGGCAGGATCAGGCGGGTTCCGTCGTCGGTCATCTCGAGGATTTGAGGTGACTGATTGGGCGCACGGCCCTGGCAGACTGTGGCGGTATCGAAGACCGGGGTGGATGTGCCGGCGCGGGTGTCGAGCAGGTAGATGATGCCGTCGAACATGCCGGCGGTGAACGCCCGGCAGCACGGATCGCCAGGGATCAGCTTCACGTCCATCGTGCCGACGGCGCCGGTCACGGTGATCGTGCGTTCGATGCGGCGAGCGGCAAGGTCCCACACCCGAACAGTATTGCGGAACTCCATGGGCCCCGGGACCTCGTTGAGGGTCGAGATCGGGTTGACGAAGTCGCTCGTCACCATCAGGTTCATTTCGGGCCGCACCGAAATACCGTGCGGGTTGAAGCCTTCGGCTGGTGGGACTTCCGGCCACTCGTTCACGAGCTTCAGTTGCGCATCGAACTCAGCCACGCGCCCCGGCGTGCCGCCGGAGTTCGAGCCCATCTGCGTGACGAGAAACCCGCCTTGTGATAGCGGAAAAAAGTCGTCGGTGATGTTGGACTTGGGGCCCGACATCGACTTGATGAACTTCGGATCGCGAGGCGAGGTGACGTCGAAGAAGAAAAGGCTGTCCTGCCCCATCAGCAGACTCAGCAGCCCCCCGGCCGCAAGGACATTTCCATCCGCCGACAGATGCATGTGATGGGCCTCGTTGTTGTGCGTGGGAACCGCCACAGTCTTGATCACCTTGCCGTAGTCGGGCGAGTCTTCATGGAACTCGACCACGGCAACGAAATCGGGTGCCTTGCGGGCCTTGTCACCCGCCCAGACATAAAGCGT
>DASTGE010000040.1:0-2004 GCA_035719405.1 Burkholderiaceae bacterium | reverse complement strand
CCTCGGCCAAAGCTCGTGGGGCCCGACGGGCTTCGCCGTCCTGTCTTCAGAGGACGAGGCGCAGACGGTCCTTGCGACGGCGCGTGCAGCAGGCGTCGTGGATGACGAGCTCGTGCTGCAGATCGTGCGACCGAGAAATCGCGGCGCAGACGTCAACAGGCTCACCGATAGACTCCCTCTCCACCCGCAAGGGGAGAGAGGGCTGGGGTGAGGGGGGCATCGAGACAGGACCACGCTCCTCGAAGCTCTTACCCCTGCCCTCTCTCACAGGCGGGAGAGGGAGACACTCAACTCCCGCAGGCAGACCGGAAATGGATCGCCCCTACATCCTCCACCTCTTCACCCCCACCCCGCAGGCCAGCCCCTTCGACGTCAACATGGCGGCCGATGCGGGCTATCAACTGATCGTCCCCTACTGCCACGTCACGCTCGACAATGTGGCCGCGCTCACGCAGGACGCGATCTTCTCCCGTGGGCCCAAAGGCGTGACACGCACCGGCATCTTCGTAGGCGGCCGCGACGCGCTGCTCGCGGCCGACATGCTGGAGCTTGCACGCAAGTCCATGGTGCCGCCCTTCGTCGTCTCGGTCTTCGCCGATCCGAGCGGCGCCTACACCACAGCAGCCGCCCTGGTCGCCGCGAGCGAGGGAGCGCTCAAGCGCCATCACAACACCGACCTCACGGGCAAGACCGTGCTGCTGCTCGGCGGCACCGGCCCGGTGGGGCGCATTGCAGCCGTGCTCTGCACGCAGGCAGGGGCGAGGGTGCTGCTGGCCAGCCACAAGGGCAAGGAGACTGCGGAGAAGGCGGCGGCCGAAACCGGTCAGCGCTTCGGCGTCACGCTGCAAGGGGTATCTGCGCGTGACGCTTCGGACACGCGGGCCGCATTGGCGCAGGCCGATGTGGTAATGGGCGTGGCCGCGGCCGGGGTGCAGGTCATGATCGAAGCGGACCGGGAGGCCGCGACGCGCATGAAGGTGGCGGCCGACGTGAACGCGGTACCGCCCGAGGGACTGGCGGGAGTGGGCGTGATGGACGACGGCAAGCCCCTGCCCGGCACTCAGGCGGTGGGCATCGGTGCGCTGGCCATCGGCAACGTGAAGTACCAGGTGCAGCACCAGTTGCTCAAGCGCATGCGCGAGGCGGAAAAGCCCGTGTGCTTCGGCTTCGAAGAAGCGTTCGGCGTGGCCCGCGAGCAGGTCGCCGGCAAACAGCGATGAGGGACAGCACGATGATGATCACGATGGCATCCGCGAACGACGGCCGGCCGCGCACAAGGCCGGTGCTGGTGGTGGCCGGCGTATCGGCCCGCGTCATGGCGCAGTCGGCCGGCGAGAGCGGCTGGGACGTGATCGCGCTGGACCTGTTCGGCGACAGGGACACGCGTCGTGCCAGCCGCGAGTGGACTTCCGTCGGCGAACCACACTCCTACACCATCGACGGCATGCGGCTGCACAGCGCGCTGGCCGAGGCGGCGCGGCTGCCCGGCATCGTCGGCTGGGTTGCCGGCAGCGGGTTCGAAGGGGCTGCGCATCTGCTGGAGCAG
Organism: Burkholderiaceae bacterium; assembly: GCA_035719405.1. Lineage (GTDB taxonomy): Bacteria > Pseudomonadota > Gammaproteobacteria > Burkholderiales > Burkholderiaceae_C > CAMLIZ01. The sequence goes on along the minus strand of DASTGE010000040.1, from coordinate 458 downwards.
CCCGCCGAACTGCCGCTGATCGGCATGCCCGGCGCGGACGTGGCGACGCTGCGCGATGCGCGCCGCTTCTTCGACACGCTCGACCGGCTTGGCGTGGCACATCCCGAGGTCGCGTTCGAGCGGCCGGTCGACACCTTCGGATGGCTCGCCAAGCGCTCCGGCGGCTCGGGTGGATGGCACATCGCCGCGGCGGACGAGGGCAGGCAGGTCCATGCCGACACGTATTGGCAGAGGATCCAGCCGGGCGAGACCATGTCGGCCCTGGTGCTGGCCGACGGCGTGCGTGCGCAGGTCGTGGCATTGAACCGCCTGCTCGTGCAGCCGCATCCCGAACATCCCTACGTGTACACGGGTGCGATCGGGCCCGTGTCAGACGATGCGCTGGAGTCGCGCGTCGAAGCCGCGCTCGAAGCCCTCGTGCCCGCGTTCTCGCTGCGCGGCCTGATGAGCCTGGACTT
>DASTGE010000039.1:0-4429 GCA_035719405.1 Burkholderiaceae bacterium | reverse complement strand
CCTCGACGCCGATGACACGTTCGAGGTTGCGCTGCTGCGCCGAGCCGATGGCCTGGTCAAAGATGACGCAGTGGGCCTCGTGCTCCTGCACCAGTGCCTTGATCTCCTCGGCCTTGCCCGAGCCCACGAACAGGGCCGGATCCGGCGCCTTGCGGCGCGCGGTCAGGCGCGCCACGGGTTCGTCGCCCGCTGACTCCGCCAGCAGAGCCAGCTCATCCAGCGTGGGATCGAACGACGAGGCGGGACCCAGGTCTACCCCCACGAGCACGGCCCGCGGTGGCGACTGCTGCGGCGCGTCGATCAAGATGGAGAGGCCTCCCGGTGGTGACCGGGCGCCCGGCCCGGTTCAACCACGTCAGGCCGCGTCAGCAGGCTCGTTCGGATGGAAGTTCACCGGACGACCCGGCACCACGGTCGAGATGGCGTGCTTGTAGACCATCTGGGTGACGGTGTTGCGCAGCAGGACGACGTACTGGTCAAAAGACTCGATGTGGCCTTGCAACTTGATGCCGTTGACCAGGTAGATCGAGACCGGTACATGCTCCTTGCGCAGCAGGTTCAGGAAGGGGTCTTGTAGAAGTTGCCCTTTATTGCTCACGATATGCTCCGTGATGGAATCGGTTGGAACCCGCACCTTAACACAGGGTTCTTCAATCGTCCCGGTCTTCAGGATTCCCTTTCGGTGAAGGGGTTGCGCGAGCCCCGCAGCTCAATGCGCAACGGCGTGCCGGTGAGCTTGAAGTGCGCGCGGAAGCGGCCTTCGAGATACCGTTTGTAGGCGTCGGTGACGTGTTCGACGGCATTGCCGTGGATGACCACGATGGGCGGGTTCTGCCCGCCCTGGTGGGCATAACGCAGCTTGGGCCGGAAAGCCCCTGCCCGCTTGGGCTGCTGGAACTGCACAGCCTCTTGCAGCAGCCGCGTCAGCACCGGCGTGGACAGCTTGCGGGTGGCCGAGGACCAGGCCTCATCCAACGCCTTCCACAGCGGCCCCAGCCCCTGCCGACGCTTGGCTGAGATGTGCAGGATCTGCGCGAAGCGCAGGAACGGCAGGCGCGTTTCGATGGAGCGTTGCAGCGTCTCGCGCTGGTAGGCATCCACCGCATCCCATTTGTTGATGGCCACCACCACCGCACGGCCCGATTCAAGGATGTAGCCGGCGATGTGGGCATCCTGGTCTGACACACCCTGCGTGGCGTCGATCATCAGCAGCACCACGTTGGCGTCGGAGATGGCCTGCAGCGTCTTGACCACCGAGAACTTCTCGATGGCCTCGAACACGCGGCCCTTGCGGCGCAGCCCTGCCGTATCGATCAGTTCGAACGTCTGGCCGTTGTGCTCGAGCGGAACGCGAATGGCATCACGCGTGGTGCCGGGCATGTCGAACGCGATGAGTCGCTCCTCTCCCAGCCAGGTGTTGATGAGCGTCGACTTGCCGACGTTGGGCCTTCCCGCGACCGCAAGACGGACCGGCCGGCCTTCCTCGGCCTCGGGCGGCTCGTCGTCGGACTCGAAGCCTTCGAGGGCCGCTTCCAGCAAGCTTCGGATGCCCTGCCCATGGGCAGCCGAGATCGGATGAGGCTCCCCCATGCCGAGTTCGTGAAATTCGGCCAGCTGCGGCGAATCGGCCATGCCCTCGGCCTTGTTCACCCCGAGCAGGACGCGCTTGTTGGCCTGCCGCAGGTAGCGGGCGATGTCGAAGTCCTGGGGCGAGACGCCCGAACGAATGTCGACCACGAACACGACCGCATCGGCCTCTGCCACGGCCTGCTTGGTCTGCTTGGCCATCTCCGCGACCACGCCCGTCGGCTTCTCGGGCTCGAACCCGCCCGTGTCGATGACGATGAACTCGCGGTCGCCGAGGCAGCCGTCACCGTAGTGGCGATCGCGCGTCAGCCCGGCAAAGTCGGCGACGATCGCGTCGCGGCTCTTGGTGAGGCGGTTGAACAGCGTCGACTTGCCCACGTTGGGGCGCCCGACGAGGGCAATGACGGGCTTCATCGAGCGGATTCCTCAATACCCCACCCGGCGCAACACCGGCAAGAGACGATGGCGAATTTGATACAGAGGCGGGACATCACTCCAGACGGAACGCGAAGAGACCGCCGTTGCGGGTCGCCACGAGGACAGTGCCGCCCGCGCGCACCGGCGTGCCGACGACCTGTGAACCGTCAGTGGGCAGCCTCAGGAGCGTTTCGCCGGTGTCGCGCGACAGGAAGTGCAACTGCCCTTCGAAGTCGCCGAACAGTACGGCCTTGCCCACGCTGATGGGGCCGCTCAAGCGCCGGTTGAGAAAGCGCTCGTTGCTCCAGGCCACGTCACCACTGGCCTCGCGCCATGCGGTCACGCGGTCGCTTCCGTCGGCTCCGACGAGGACCTGCTCGTCGCCTGCGAGGTTGGTGATACCGCCTGCATTCCTGCTCCACAGCAAGGTGCCGCGCCCGGCATCGGCACAGCCGACGGCAGACTGGAACGCCCTGGTGCAGACGATGTCGCCGAGTCGTACCGGCGGGCCAATCAAGTCGGCAAGGCGCTCCACTTCGTTCGTACCACGCGGCGATGCCACCGGCACCTCCCAACGCACGGCGCCACGCAGAGGATCGACAGCCGTGAGGCGGGGACCCTGGCCTACCAGGAGCGTGTCCTTGAACGGCACGACCACACCCGTCGCCGACAGCGTCAAAGCATCGCTCGGGCGCTGCAAGGCCCAGAGCGGTCGTCCGTCGAGCGCGTCGAAGGCCTGCACCACGCGGTCGACGCCCATCACGAACACACGCTCGCCCGCGACGAGCGGCGGCGTGGTGACACGGGAGTTCAACCGCTTGCGCCACTTGACGTTGGAGCCGTCGAGCACCACCAGCTCATTGCCCCGCGTCACGACCGCAGAAAAACGTCCGTCGCTGCCCACGCCCGCGCTCAGCCGGTCACCGGCATGCGCGCGCCATAGCTCGCGCCCGCCCGCCGCCTCCAGTGCGATCACGGTACCGTCGGTACCGGCAATGGTGAAGGTGTCACCGTTGACGGCCGGCACCAATGGAAACTGCACGCTGTCAACCTTGGTGCTCCAAACCTGGCGCGCGGAGATCTTGGGGGTGATGGTCTCGAGCGGCGCAGGTTTTGGCTTTTCCGCCCCGAACCAGTTCATGGGGTTCAACTTGGCGGCGTTGAAGTTCGAGCAGCCGGCCAGTGTCGCCAGCAGGAGGCAGGTCAGACCACGTCTACGGAATGCGCTCACGACTGCGCTCCCGATGCGGGCGTGGCAGGCGTTTGCGGCGCGGCACCCAAAGACGTGAGCTTGGCTTCGATCAGCCGGCGGTACTCGACGGTAGAGTCCATTGCCTTCCATGCCGCCTGATACGCAGCCTTGGCCTCGCCTCTCTTGCCCTGGACCAGAAGGATGTCGCCTCGCCGATCCTGCGCGAGCGCCTGGAACTCCTTGCCCTCGACGGCCGCCAGTTGCTTGAGCGCCTCGTCGTACTGCTTCTGGTCGAGCATCACTCCTGCAAGCCGCAGGCGCGCGATCGACTTGTACGCGGGCTCGACCGCATGCTCCGCGACCCAGCCAAGTGAAGCCTTTGACCCATCGAGCTGGCCTTTCTCGTACTGCAGCTTCGCCGCCAGCAGGCCCGCCTGCTCCGCAAAGGCAGTGCGCGGATAGCGCTCCTTGAGGTCCGCGAAGACACGGGCCGCGCGATCCGCGTCGCCTGCCTGTGCCGCACGATCGAGCTCGTCGTACATCGCGCCGGCCTTGGCGGCCTGCTCGCGCTGGTACCACTGCCAACCGTTCCATGCGGCGAAGGCGCCGAGCGCAATCACGATCAGCCACGTGATCAGATTGCCGTAGTCTTTCCAGAACGCCTTCAGTTCGTCGAGCTGTTCCTGTTCCTGCAGGTCGAGTTGGGTGGCCATGAATCGGCGTGTCTCTTGCCTTTGAAAGGGTGGGATTATGTCTCCCGGTCGTCGGTCACATGTGGACGACCGACCGGAAGCACGATGGCGGTCAGGCCGATGTGTGTGGGCGCAAGGCAGCCGCAAGGGCCGGCAGATCCGACAGCGGCCACGCACGCTGCCCGGTACCGGCTTCGCGCAACGGCTTGACCGACACCTCTCCGCGTGCCAGCTCGTCGTCGCCGAAGATGAGAGCATGGCTCGCACCGCTCGCGTCGGCACGCTTGAACTGCGACTTCATGCTGCCGCCGCCCGCGTGCATGAGCACGGTAACGCCCGCAGCCCTGAGCTCCTCGAGCGCGACGAGCACGCGCGGAACGGCCAGGGTCGAAGGCACGACCGCGTACGCCAGGGGAGCCGTGTTCGGCGCGGGAAGGTTCAACGCCTCCAGCAGCAGCAGCAGCCGCTCGATCCCCAGGCCGAAGCCCACGGCTGGCGCGGACTTGCCGCCCAGTTGCTCGATCAGGCCGTCATAGCGGCC
>DASTGE010000038.1:0-10381 GCA_035719405.1 Burkholderiaceae bacterium | reverse complement strand
TCAGCACCAGCCGCGGGTCGCGCACATGCACGTAGTCCTCCATCAGGTAGGCCTGGCTGTTGTTGGCGACGACGACCCGGCCGACGAAGCCGGACCGCAAGGCGTACTGCACGATCCGACCTACGTTCTGGGGACGCTTGTGGTTGAGGACGATCAGAGTCAGGCGGTCAGAGTCCGCGACTGAGTTGCCGACCATTGGGGAGCCGCTGGCGCTGTGATGGCGACTCAAGAGGCGTCGGGTGAAGGCCAACCAGTTCCCCACGCGCGTGGGCAGCGGCATTTCACTCGTGTTGCGCCAAGCGGTGCCGGTTTGAAAGGACCAGAACGATGGGGGGCGGCTCACTGCGTTTCTGCCTTTCGGCGGGATGGTTCGAGGGCATTAGCCTGGCGCACTGCAGCCTGCTTGCGTGCCCGTTGCGTCCATTCGCGAACTGATGGAGGACAGTCACCGAAGCGGCCGAGCATGTAATCGCGCACGCCCAGCAGCATGGCGCGGCTGTAGGGGTCGGAGAAGGATTCGCGCAGCGCCCAGTAGGCGGCTCGCGGGCCGGCGCTCAGTTGTGTCAAGGGACGAATTAGGAAGTGCTTGCGAAGCATCTTCCACGTTGCCCGCCTTACAGCACGTTGCTGGGCGACACTGCCGTGTCGACGCGCCCAGAGCAGTCGGTTCCTGGTGACAAAGTACATCTGCAGCGGCGAGCCTTCGCCGCCAAGCGAAACTGAAACCTTGTGCCACACCCTTGCGTCGGGCACGAAGATGGAAGGGTGTCCGGCGGCACGGGCCCTGAAGCACCAATCGGTCTCCTCAAAGTAGAGGAAATATTCCTCGTCGAGCAGTCCGATCTCGCGCAGGCGCGCCGCGGGAATGAAGAGGGAACAGCCGCAAGCGTACGGAATTTCGATTGGGTCGGAGAAGCCGGAGCCAGGGTTGTCCTCCAGCCCTTCGCCGATGTGCTCGAACCGACCTTCGGTCTGGCTCCATCGGGATCCCGCGTACCAAAGGCGGCGAGGTTGTGCCCAGAAAAAGATTTTCGCCGTGAAGGCGGCGGCGTTAGGAAAGCGACCTGCCGCTGCGACGAACGCATCGACAAGGCAGTTGTCTACCTCGGTGTCATTGTTGAGAAGGAGCACATAGTCAGCACCGAGGTCCAATGCCCGTCGGATGCCGACGTTGTTGCCTCCGGCAAAACCGAGGTTGCTGCCGACCTCGATGATCTCCACATCGGGGTGGCTGGCGCGGATTGAGGCAACGGAATTGTCGGTGGAGCCGTTGTCGACAACGCACGTCCAAACATTGGGATAGGTGAGCCGAGCAATCGACGTTAGGCACGAAACTGTGTCAGTCCCGCCGTTCCAGTTCAGTACGATGATCTGAACCCGCGGTGCAGGCTTCGTCTCGTTAGTTGGTTCCAAGGTCATCGTTCGGACTCAAATGCAGACGGTTTTGACAGCGTGCGCGCTTGGATAAAGCGCACAAACGCGCTCTTTCGCTCACTATCCAGCATCAAGCGTTTCACAAAGCCTGTCTAGGCGGTTCGCATGCAGCTACGTCAGGCCCAGGGCGATTGCATGAGGGTTTTCGCGCCAAACACAACAAGCTGACCGGTTCTTGCCTTACAAAATCTTTGACAACGCATCTGTTTGTGTGGCTGGGAATTTGTTTTTGGCAATCATGTGCCGCTTAAAATTTGTGCAAATCGACAGCGTGACTGGAGAACAGAGCGCTCGTTTTGTCAGATGCGAGGCCCGATCACCTCGTTGGGGACCCTGAGGGCAGTGTTTAGCACAAATTTTCCCTGCCGTTCATGCAATCGCCCTGACGTCAGGCCCCGTTCGAGGAGAATCTCCAACCAATGTTTCGCGACCACCACTCTTTCCCTATATGTGGGATATGCCAAAATGATTTTCCAAATCTTGGATATTGGCGCTCGAGTCGGTTCCACTTGTTCAACCAGTTGCTGTTAGACGTTTTTCCCTGTTCGGAACGTGCGCGGGCCGTCTGTTTGGTCCAGACAGCCTTCCTTGCAAAGACCCTGTCAAAATGGATGGGCGGCGTCTGTTCCTTTGCTGCCTTCCGGAGTGCGAGCAAATGAGGATTGAACGCAAATTCATGAAGCAGGAGCAGTCGGTCAAATGTGATGACGAGTTCTTCACGATCGGGGTCGTGATTGTTTGCGCTTGTGCTGCTCGTGTGATAGCGAAAGCTTGCCAGCGTGTCTGAAACGTAAGTGACACCAGTGTTCGTGCACACCCGTATCCAATATTCGAGATCGCAGAGTTGCGCCAAGTCGGGATTGAAAAGGCCAAATTGCGAAAACACACTCTTATGGATCAAAGCGGCTGTCGGCTCTCCAAAAAAATTCGCCTCCGACATGAGAACCGCCTGACAAACCATCCGTGATGTTATGAGCCCGTCCTGATTCAAGAGGGTGCGCATATCAGGAAGTCGACGATACATCCGCTCTGTGCGTTCGTCTGTTCCCGGTCCAAAAAGGAAGTCCCGGCGGCAAAATACAATCGGGGTTTCAGCGGCAGAAAGCATCAGCTCAAGACAGGTCGGCTCGAGCGTGTCATCTTGAAAAACAAATTTGACCCATTCCTGGCTTGATGAAGCAACGCAGCGGTTCCAATTTCCTACAAGTCCAAGATTCTTTTCGTTTTGAATGATTCGAATTCTTTTGTCCAAGCGCGAATATTCGCGGAGAATATCCAGGGTGCCGTCGCTTGAGCAATCGTCAGTAACAATTACTTCAAAATCGCCATGAGTCTGGGCGAGCACGCTCTCAAGGCAAGGTTTTAGATACGTCTCCCCGTTATAAGTGGGGATGCACACCGATACTCTAGGGGGCGTCATTCGTCTGTCTCCGGTGCTTCAATGTTTTTTCGGTTGAGGGCGAAACCCGTTACGCACATGCGTACGAAATCGATGAAGGGCTGCGCTTAAGGCCGATGCAACTTGAAAAAATTTCTTCGTTTTTATCCACTGAAGCTCGGAGTGAGATCGCGGGTAGACCGCGTATAAGTCATTCAGTCGCGTGGTGCTGCGTGAGACGTGGGAGAACGATGCCCTTTGGTGTTCCGCAAGATTGACGGATTCAAACTGGCTGTTTGCGAGATGGGTTTCCTGCTGGCCCATGCTTGACGGGCGCAAAACGGCGATGAATTGATAGGTGAATGCCTCTGGACTATGCGAAACTATGTAGTCCATCAGGGACTGTTCGGCAACGTTCCTCGGGCTTACTGTAAATTCCGTGCTCTCAGGAATGGCCGAGATTCGTTCCAGATGCTCTATCAGCATATTCGCTTCTGAAGCCGACCTGATGAGATTGGTGCGGGTGAAGAACCTTATGTGCGTGTCGTCAAGGAGTCCGCGACTACGATAGTCAAACCGACCGTGTGCAAGCTCGAAAACGAGAGCGGCGTGAGCAACGTTTGGTACGGATAGAATAAGGCGACCGTTTTCGACAAGCAGGGATTTGGCGGAGAGCAGCGTCCTTAGCGGATCGGCCAAATGCTCCAGAACGTCGGCGCACAATATGACGTCGAACCGCTCCTCGTTCAATTCGCTTGCAAGGTCAATCTTGTCAAGGTTTGCAACAATGACTCGCTTGCAGTACTTGCCTGCTGCGACGGCGGCATCTCGATTAATCTCGACGCCGATCACCTGGCAGTCGAGTTGTTGGGTCATCACTCGTGATTGGGCTCCGACCGAACAACCGAGTTCGAGTACTCGCTTTCCTCGTCCCACCAGTCTGAGTAGGCGAGCGGCCGTCGTGTCTTCTTCGAGCGACACTGCATATGAGTACTCTTTGAGCTTCACGGTGCCACCTGTTCGGAATCTATGCTGCTGGTCGATCTGGGAATGTCCCCTTGGTCGGGTTGTCCCAACTTGGAAGCATCGCCGCTGTCCGCCGTGTTCGAATGTATCGACCAAAGGCCGTTCAGTTCGACGAAACCCTCTGTGCCGTTATTTGAAGCGACGGCTCTGTTTATCGTACCGGCGGTTACGAGCAGGGGTATGACATTTTCCTGATAGAAAACCGGCTGAAAGCTCGGCTCCAGGGCGACGCCGAGGCGCAGAGAGTACACGCCGGGGAGGAAAGGAAAGCCTGTTATTTGAAACCGGATTTCGTGCTGCCCGGGCGACAAATGGTCGATGGTCAGGCTTCCCAGACTCTGGCGGGTTGCCAGATACAAAAAATCAGTGGTGTGAACGCCGAACCCGAATATTGGTCTGGGTATTTCTCGATGCACCTGGAAGACGGCTCTGATCTCGACATCTCCCAGATGTGAGATGCTGGAGAGCTTATTGCCGTCCCTGTCAAGAATCGCTACCGATAACAGATCAATGTCGCCGCTGCTCAACGTCGAACTCTTTTCCTGTACAGCTCGACGGGAGAGTGACTCCTTGTCGTTCAGTTCATAAAAGATGTTGCAGACAGCGTTCGACGAGTCGTCATGCAATACCTTCCCATGATCGAGCAGTATCGTCCGGGAGCACATCCGCTCCACCTGCCTGATGTTGTGGCTTACCAGCAGCACAGTTCTGCCTTGCTTGCGGATCAACTCATCCATCCGATCAAAGCACTTCCTTTGGAAGGATAAGTCCCCTACGGCAAGCACCTCGTCCACGATCAAGATCTCTGCCTCGATACTGGTAGCCACTGCAAAGGCCAGCTTTACCTGCATGCCTGAGCTGTAGCGTTTCACCGGCGTGTCGATGAATTCGCGGGTTTCGGCAAAGTCCACGATCTCGTCAAACTTGCGGTCGATCTCCTTCTTTGGCATCCCCATGATGCTTGCGTTCAGGTAAACGTTCTCCCGACCCGTAAAGTCAGGTACGAACCCGGCCCCAACTTCTATGAGAGGGGCAATCCGGCCGTTAACCTTGACGCGACCGCGAGTGGGTTTGCTGATCCCCGCGAGAAGCTTCAGGAGAGTGCTCTTGCCTGCGCCGTTGTGGCCAATGATCCCCACCACCTCGCCTTGCTCGATGCTGAAGCTCACGTCGTCCAACGCTTTGAACAAAGGCGCCTTCTCGATCGGGCGTCTAAGCAGACGCGCTCCTGCATTGAGTACGGTTTGCTTCAGGCCATGAAGGGCGCCAAGCCGATATTCCTTGACGACGTTTTCGACTTCAATTGCAGGCATGAATTCGTTCCTTCGGCTCTTGGTGGTCCGTTCAAATGACGTCAGCGAAGTAGCTTTCCGCTCTCTTGAAGAAGGCGTACGACAGCGGAAGCAGTACTGCAACGGCGAGCGCGCCTGGCAGCATCGCATTGAGGTCGGGGGCGGTGCCCTTCAACACGGCGGCCTGGAAGGATTCGATAATCCCAGCGAGGGGGTTGAGCGTATAGAGGAGGTACAGCATCTCCGACCAGTCTCCTGCTTGGTGCTGCACAAGCAATTTGTCCTTCACGAGATGTAGCGGATACATTACCGGGGAGGCGTACATCAAGAGGCTCAACAGCACGGGCAGGGCTTGGCCGACGTCGCGGTAATAGACGTTCAAGGCCGCTCCGGCAAAAGCGATCGTCAGCGCGGCGAGCACTGTATAAGCAAGGATCACAGGTGCCCAGAATAAGTAAAGCGTTGGCGCAATTCCGTACCAATGCATTAGTGCGGCTAAAATGAGACCGTTGATGCACAGCTCGACCAGCTTGGTGGCGACCGCCGTGACGGGAAATACTTCGCGCGGAAAATAAATCTTTTTGATCAGCGTCGCGTTACCGACGACACTATTGACTCCCTCTGAAGCGGACTCCTGGAAGAAGATCCAGGGCATCAGGGCTGCGAACGTCAGGACTGGGTAGGGGATCTCACCGCTGTCGATGCCGACGAAACTCTTCACCAAAGTGAAGATGAGCATTAAAGTGAAAGGCTTGATCACCGCCCATGCCACACCAAGGTAGGCTTGCTTGTAGCGCATGGCGATGCTTTTCCAGGCCAAAGAGCCCAGAAGTTCACGGTATTCGACCAGGTTGCGGGCGACTTGCAGCATGAGGTCTATCGAGGTTGCACGGGCGTTGACGCAGGGAGGCGCCTGTCATAAGTCAACAGTCAAGTGCTCTTGGCTGTCTCCGGTGCGCCGTCATCAACTTGTTGCTCGTAAGGCAGCCCATCGTATCAGCTGCAAAGCCTTGGCCTTACCCTCAGATGGGCGGGCCATGCGCCTTGATTCAGCGCTTGAATGCGCCTTCACACGCGGCAGGAAATACAGAGGGTCAGTGCAGATATGTAGGTCAGCGCAGTGACTTCTCCAGTATCTGAAGGCGAATCTGAGCGGCCTGCACTTGTGGGGCCAGGGGGCAGGACGCGGGCATGGAGTCCGTCGTGTACTTCATGTTGCCCCTTGCCGGCGCCAATGCCCATTGACGCTCATGCTTTGGCTTGCTGATCTGGCTTGCACGCATGAGCGCAACCAGGGCAGGGCAGAAGTGATTGAAGCGCGGTCCGCACTCGGGCATGCGATAGGCAGGATCGGCGGCAGCAAGCTCAGGTTTGAACTGACCCTGGCAGTAAGGCGGCAGTTGTGCGAATTCAAGCGGGGTCGGATCAAATTCGCTTCGGTTTGCCTGAGCAAAAGCGACATTCGCCGTAACGGCGATAGCGCCCAGCGCGAGCAGCCGGCCGCTGCGCCAGAATTTCGAGTGGCTGCCGGTCATTCTTAACCTTCCTCCGTTTGGGGTGACTATTGCGCCACCATTGTCCGCAAGTATTGCCCAAGCACGATACCGCGCCAAGCGAGGCCCCCTCTGTTAGGGGGGCAGTTTCGACCCCGCGCCGTGCAGTAATGCCAGCCTGCGCACTGGCAACGGAATACGTGCGCTGTATGCGTCAGTTCGGGGGCCGCGCTTCGCTCGCACTCCTGCAAACGTAAGCGCGAATCAGTTTGGGCCGGATTCTGCCTTCCTAGGCCGCCGACGCGATGAAGTGCGGGTTGTCGAAGCCAGCCTTGCCATACTGCAACGGCCGCCCGCTATCCACGCACACCACCTTCCCTCCCGCCGCGGCGAGAACCGCATGCCCGGCGGCAATGTCCCACTCCATCGTCCGACCCAGCCTGGGGTACAGGTCTGCTTCACCAGCCGCCACCAGGCACAGCTTCAATGAAGACCCGGCCGAGACGCGCTCGGCGACCTTCCGGCCGGCGAGGAAGCGGTCGAGCGCCGCCTCGTCTCCATGCGAGCGGCTGGCGACCACGGTCAGGCCACATTCGGGCACGGGGCGACAGTGTATCGGCCGACGGCCATTGCGATCCTCCACGTACGCGCCGACGCCACGGGCGCCAGCGAAAAGGCGGCCGAGCGCGGGTGCCAGCACCACGCCGAGTACGGGCTCGCCTTGCTCCACAAGCGCGATGTTGACCGTGAATTCGCCGTTGCGGCTGATGAACTCCTTCGTGCCGTCCAGGGGATCCACCAGCCAGAAGCGCCCACAGGAAATGTCAGGGACCTTTGCGGCTGCCACCGCCTCTTCGGCAACGATGGGGATGTCGGGCGTCAGCCTCGACAATCCCTCGACGATGATGCGTTCGGCGCGCTCGTCCGCCTCGGTGACAGGGGAGGCATCTTCCTTCCGCCGCACAGAGAAGTCGGTGGCATAGATCTGAAGGATCGCTTCCCCCGAAAGGGTGGCGATCTGCGTGACGGATTCGAGCAGGTCGGCAGGAGCTATTGTTGTCATCGATTGTCACCCCTCGAACTGGGGTGCTGAGAAGGGGGAACAACAATGTATCGTCTCCCCATACGACAACAGGCGTCTGGGACGGGCAACCGTCACGGGCGCGCACCGCTTTGCGTGTGTTCAACGACCAGGGAACCCCGACTTGCATCCCCCGACACCGGCGTCCATGAGACTCACCCATCTTCAGCGGCTGGAAGCCGAGAGTATTCACATCATGCGCGAGGTCGTCGCCGAGGCCGACAAGCCGGTGATGCTCTATTCGATCGGCAAGGACAGCGCCACCATGCTGCACCTCGCGCGCAAGGCGTTCTACCCCGCGCCGCCGCCGTTTCCGCTGCTTCACGTCGACACGACGTGGAAGTTTCGCGACATGTACCGCATGCGCGACCGGATGGCGGCGGAGATGGGCATGAAGCTGCTGGTCCACAAGAACCCGGAGGCGATGGAACGGGGCATCAATCCGTTCCAGCACGGTTCGCAGATCCACACTGACATGTGGAAGACCCAGGGCCTGAAGCAGGCGCTCGACGAGTATGGATTCGACGCCGCCTTCGGCGGTGCACGCCGGGACGAGGAGAAGTCCCGGGCCAAGGAGCGCATCTTTTCCTTCCGCTCCGACCAGCATCGCTGGGATCCCAAGTCGCAACGACCGGAGCTCTGGCGCCTGTACAACGCGCGCAAGCACAAGGGCGAGTCGATTCGGGTGTTCCCTCTGTCGAACTGGACCGAGCTCGACATTTGGCAGTACATCTATCTCGAAAATATCCCGATCGTTCCACTCTACTTTGCGGCCGTGCGCCCCGTCGTGGAACGTGACGGGACGCTCATCATGGTCGATGATGAGCGATTCCCATTGAAGCCGGGCGAGCAGCCGATGATGAAGAAAGTGCGTTTCCGAACGCTTGGCTGCTACCCGCTTACGGGGGCCATCGAGAGCGAGGCCGACAGCCTGCCCGCCATCATTCAGGAAATGCTCCTGGCGCGCACCAGCGAGCGGCAGGGCCGCATGATCGACCACGAAGCGGCTGCATCCATGGAAAAGAAGAAGCAGGAGGGGTACTTCTAAATGGCTCACACCTCCGACCTGATCGGCACCGACATCGACGCTTACCTGCGGCAGCACGAACACAAGAGCCTGCTGCGCTTCATCACCTGCGGCAGCGTCGACGACGGCAAGAGCACACTGATCGGCCGCCTGCTGTACGACGCCAAGATGCTGTTCGAGGACCAGCTCGCCGCCGTCGAGGCTGACAGCCGAAAGTGGGGGACACAAGGCGGGGAGATCGACTTCGCCCTGCTGGTCGATGGCCTCGCGGCCGAGCGCGAGCAGGGCATCACGATCGACGTGGCCTACCGCTTCTTCTCGACCGACAAGCGCAAGTTCATCGTCGCCGACACCCCGGGCCACGAGCAGTACACGCGCAACATGATCACCGGCGCGTCGACCGCCGACGTGGCCGTGGTCCTGATCGACGCGCGCAAGGGCGTGCTGACGCAGACGCGCCGGCACAGCTACCTGGTCTCGCTGCTCGGCATCCGCAAGATCGTGCTCGCCATCAACAAGATGGACCTGGTCGACTACTCGCACGCCGTGTTCGACAAGATCGTCGAGGACTATGCTGCGTTCGGCAAGCAGATCGGCATCGAGGAGTTCGTCACGATCCCGGTCTCGGGCCTGAAGGGTGACAACATCACCGCGCCGTCGGCGCAGACGCCCTGGTACCACGGCCCGACGCTGATGGGTTACCTCGAGACGGTCGACATCGAGGATGCCGCGCGCGAGCGGCCGCTGCGGCTGCCCGTGCAGTGGGTCAATCGGCCGAACCTCGATTTCCGCGGCTTCGCCGGCATGATCGCAAGCGGCAGCGTGCGCAAGGGCGATCGCGTGCGCGTGCTGCCCTCGGCGCGCGAAAGCATCGTGACGCGCATCGTCACGATGGATGGCGACCTCGAGCAGGCGGTCGCGGGCCAGTCGGTGACGTTGACGCTTGCGGATGAGATCGACATCAGCCGCGGCGACGTGATCGCGAAGACCGATCACCTGCCCGGTGTCGCGGACCAGTTCGAGGCCGTGGTCGTGTGGATGTCCGACGAGCCGATGCTGCCGGGGCGTCCCTACTGGCTCAAGGTCGGGACCAAGCAGGTCGCCGCGACGATCACCGAGCCCAAGTACAAGGTCAACGTCAACACGCTCGAGCACCTCGCTGCGAAGAAGCTCGACCTGAACGAGATCGGCATCTGCAACCTCTCGCTCGATCAGGCCATCGCGTTCGATCCGTATGACGAGTGCCGCGAGACCGGCGCGTTCATCCTGATCGACCGCATGAGCAACGCGACCGTCGGCGCGGGCATGATCCACTTTGCGCTGCGCCGCTCGCAGAACATCCATTGGCAGGCGCTCGACGTCAATCGCAAATCGCGCGCGGCGATCAAGGGTCAGCAGCCCGCGGTGCTGTGGCTCACCGGTCTTTCGGGCGCCGGCAAGTCGACGATCGCCAACCTGGTCGAGAAGAAGCTGCACGCGCTCGGCAAGCACACGTACCTGCTCGACGGCGACAACGTGCGCCACGGGCTCAATCGTGACCTCGGGTTCACCGACGCCGACCGCGTGGAG
Source organism: Burkholderiaceae bacterium (assembly GCA_035719405.1). Taxonomy (GTDB): domain Bacteria; phylum Pseudomonadota; class Gammaproteobacteria; order Burkholderiales; family Burkholderiaceae_C; genus CAMLIZ01. The sequence continues at coordinate 81 of DASTGE010000038.1, read as the reverse complement.
AACATCCGGCGCGTCGCGGAAGTTTCGAAGCTGATGGTCGACGCGGGCCTGATCGTGCTGGTGTCCTTCATCTCGCCGTTC
>DASTGE010000037.1:0-2923 GCA_035719405.1 Burkholderiaceae bacterium | reverse complement strand
GAACGGATCTTCACGCAACGCGGCCTCGGTGGACGCGCCCAGCAGCGGCAACGCAATCGGATCCGGGAAGACCAGCGGCTCGTCGAGCAATTGGTGCACGGCGCGCAGCGAGGCGACTCGGAGCGCGGAGCGGCTGGGCTCGCCTTGACGAACAATGTTGGTCGGCAGCGTGGACATCGGATGAACCTCCTTGCGTGATGAAGAAATCAGATGGTTCACCCTCACGCTACGTGAGAGTCAAGGGCAGCCGCCTGCCGGAGGTAACGCCCCTCTTCCGGCCCGACGGCCGCTCCCGCCTGAAGCAGCGGCTCGTTCTCGTAGGCTGCAAGCAGCCTGTCGCGCAGGCCGACGTCATGCCGGGCCAGTCGGTCCAGGAGCGCCAGCCATTCGCGGGCCAGCGCCAGCGCGCTCTCAGAATGCGCAGGCACGTCGTCGGCCATCAACCGCCTCGCCCGCTCGCCGAGCGCGCGCCACTGCGGCTCCAGCGTCTTGTCCAGGCGCTGGAGATCTTCGGCGCTGATGTGCTTCATCAGCGTCGTCAGCCGCAGCTGGATCGCCTCGTCGATGTACTCCAGCAGCGCGCGATCCATTCCGCTGGGCAGCGGCAGGCTGGGCTGTTCCCGCAACATCCGGCCCCAACGCTTCAGGAGTTCAATGTCGCCGTTCATCCAACGTGCCGACACGTCCATCCAACGCCGCGCCAGCGGCTGCAGCTCGAGCGAATCGGTCGACACGCCGCGTGCCATCGCCTGCCGCACGGCCTCCACGAGGGGCGGCCATTCGGCCTCGCAGCACTTCCACCGCTCGAAGACGAGCTTGAGTTCGCTCGCACTGAAGTACTGCTCGAACGTGCTCATCATCGACAAGCTTGCCAGCCAGTCGTCGATCTCCGGCTGACCGCCACCGGCCAGAATCATCTGCATCGCGCTGAGCCGCTCATGCAGTGCGCGGGCCTGGGCCATCTCCCTCTCCAGCAGATCGATCAGGCGCGCGAGGATCGCCGGCAGCGTGACCGAGGTGCCCTCGAGCAACTGCGCCACATCGGCAAGCGACAAACCCATGCGGCGCAGCGTCTGGATGCCATGCAGTCGCGCGACATCGTCGCGGTTGTACAGCCGATAGCCGCTGTCCGAACGCCCTGACGGGCGCAGCAGGCCGATGCTGTCGTAGTGATGCAGTGCGCGCACCGTAAGACCCGTGCGCCTCGCCAATTCGCCGACTTTCAAAAGCATGCGCGGAGTATGCATGCCGTGCTTCGACCTGCAATGCATCAGTTCAAGGCACTGCCGCTCCCGATTCGCCAACTGCCTTTCCCATTGATCGAGGACTCAACGATCCAGCATCAACTGCGGGAGCACAAGAACGGGCGTTCTCGGACAGATACGAACGCTTGGCAATAGGAAATTGATGACAGGCCCTAATCAGGAGCGACTTTGAGCGCGACGCTCAGCTGAATGCCGCGATGCCGGTAATCGCGCGACCCAGGATCAAGGCGTGCACGTCGTGCGTGCCCTCGTAGGTGTTCACCACTTCGAGGTTCACGAGATGACGTGCGACGCCGAACTCGTCGCTGATGCCGTTGCCGCCCAACATGTCGCGGGCCATTCGCGCAATCTCCAGCGCCTTGCCGCAGGAGTTGCGCTTCATGATGCTCGTGATCTCCACTGCGGCCGTCCCTTCGTCCTTCATCCTGCCCAGGCGCAGGCAGCCCTGCAGACCGAGCGTGATTTCGGTCAGCATGTCGGCAAGCTTCTTCTGCACCAATTGATTGGCCGCCAAGGGACGGCCGAACTGCTTGCGATCGAGCGTGTATTGCCTGGCCCGATGGAAGCAGTCTTCGGCGGCACCCAGCGCACCCCACGCAATTCCGTAGCGCGCCGAATTGAGGCAGGTGAAGGGGCCCTTCAATCCGCGCACTTCGGGGAAGGCGTTTTCCTCGGGGCAGAACACCTCGTCCATGACGATCTCGCCGGTGATGCTCGCGCGCAAGCCCACCTTGCCGTGGATGGCCGGAGCGCTGAGGCCCTTCCACCCCTTTTCCAGCACGAAGCCGCGGATGGCGCCTTCGTCGTCCTTGGCCCACACCACGAACACGTCCGCGATCGGGCTGTTGGTGATCCACATCTTGTTGCCGGTCAGGCTGTAGCCACCCGGCACCCTGCGCGCCCGCGTGATCATGCTCCCCGGGTCTGAACCGTGGTTGGGTTCGGTGAGGCCGAAGCAGCCGATCCATTCCCCGGTCGCAAGCTTCGGCAGGTACTTGCGCTTCGTGGCCTCGTTGCCGAACGCGTTGATCGGCACCATGACGAGAGAGGACTGCACGCTCATCATCGAGCGATAGCCGGAATCGACGCGCTCCACTTCTCGCGCCACCAGGCCGTAGCACACGTAGTTCAGACCGGCGCCGCCGTAAGTCTCGGGAATGGTCACTCCCAGCAAGCCGAGGTTGCCCATCTCGCGAAAGATCTCGGGATCGGTCCGCTCATGGCGGAACGCTTCAAGCACGCGCGGCGCAAGTCGCTCCTGGCAATACGCCCGTGCGGCGTCGCGCACCGCCCGCTCGTCATCGGTGAGTTGCTGCTCGAACAGCAGCGGGTCGTCCCAGTGAAAGATCGGCTTGGCAGACATCAAAAACTCCTATTCGGGGATGACGGCAGTGACTTCGATTTCAACCTTTGCCTGATCTTCGATCAATGCGCTCACCTCGACCGCCGTCATGGCGGCGTTGTACGAAGCGATCAGCTCTCGGTACGCCTGGCCGACTGCCTTGGCCGACGCAATGTACTCGCGCTTGTCGGTCACGTACCACGTCATGCGCACGATGTGCTCGGGCTTGGCGTCGCCGGCGGCCAGCACCTCGACGATGTTCTGCAGCGCCTGGCGGACCTGACCGGCCAGGTCATCCGTGTGGAACACGCCCTGC
>DASTGE010000036.1:0-6586 GCA_035719405.1 Burkholderiaceae bacterium | reverse complement strand
CCCAACGTGAGCATCGAGTTGATCGCACGCACGCCGACGTCCAGCGGCTCATGCACCGGCTGCTTCTTGAGCGGATGCACGCGCGGAGGCTGCAGCGCAAGCGGCACATCGCCACCCAGCCGGCCCAACCCGTCCATCGGTTCGCCGAGGCCGTTGACGATGCGTCCGAGCCATGACGGCCCGATCGACAGCGCGCCGCGTTCCGGCGCAGGCAGCACGCGCGCACCGGTGGACAGGCCCTCGGTTTTCTTGAATGGCATCAGGAACGACGACTCGCCGCGAAAACCCACTACTTGCGCAGCGACCCAATCCCCCGAAGCGGTCTCGATGACGCAGCGCTGTCCTGTGTACAGGGTGCAGCCTGCGCACTCCAGCAACAGGCCCGAGGCGCCGACCAGCCGCGCCGTGGGCGTGGCGACCGGCACCGAGCCGAGCTCCAGCTTGCGCAGTTGCTCGCCGATCACGCAGCGCCTCCTTCGATCCGCTGCGCCTCGTCGTCGCCGAGCAGATGTTCGCGCACCTGCTCCATGCAGGCAGCCAATCGCTGGCGGCAGCCTGCATCGGCTTCGCGGGTACCGGCCTTCACGCGGCACTCGCCCGGCTCCAGCCGCGCGTCGGCCTGCAGGTGCCATTGCGCTGCACGCTGCGGGTCGAGTTCGCGGATACGTTCCAGCTCTTCCGGATTGAGGTACACCTCGATCTCGCCGCTGGCCGGCGGCATCGAGGCCAGCGTTTCGTCGACGAGCGAGAGCATTTGCGTGGGCTGCAGCGCCAGCTCGCAGCGGATCACCTGCCGCGCCACTTTGGCGACCAGGTCCACCACCTCCCGACGCAATGCCGCGCGGTAGTCCGCTTGCAGCGCCTCCAGGCTGCGGCGCGCCGCGTCGATCGGTGCCCCGATCTCGGCCAGCCGGGCGAGCGCCTCTTGCCGCGCCTGCGCCATGCCTTGTTCGTAGCCTTCACGATGGCCCATGGCTTGCCCGTCGCGGCGGCCGCTTTCCAGGCCTTCGTGGTAACCGCGGTCCAGCCCTTCCTTGAAGCCATCGGCCAGCGAGGCTTGCAGAAGCACTGCGCCGTCGCGCCTGCCAGAGCTGCCGAGCGCCACCTGCGACAACGGCGGAAAGCGATGGGGGCGCAACATCTTCACTCGACCACTGCCTCGTCGAACAGACGCACTTCGATTTCGCCCGCTTCGGCGAGCGCGCGCACCTGGACCATGATCTCGTCGCGCACCTGGCGCACACGACTGATCGGCACTGGACCCGTGCGCCGCATCACGTCCTCGAAGCTTTGCGCCTGTCGGCGCGGCATGGCCTGCATCAGCGCCTGGCGCACCGCCGGCTCGGCGCCCTTCAACGCGATGGCCCACTGTTCCAGCGGGACAGCGTCGAGGATGTGCAGCAGCACGGCCTCGGGCTGCCGGGCAAGCAGGAAGAAGTCGTACATGCTGCCCTCGATCTGCGAGGCAACGCCCGGGTCGTGCGCGCGCAACATCTCGACCAGCTGCTGCCGGTTCGATGGCAGGCGGTTGAGGATTTCCGCCGCCTGCTTCACGCCTTCCACGTTGGCGCTTTGCATTGCCAGGTTGTCGAGGCAACGGCCAACAAGGTCTTCCAGCTCGGCCAGCAACTCGCGGTCGATGTCGCGCAGCCTGGCCACGTTCAGCAGCACGAGGTCGCGGCTTTCTTCGGGCAGCGCATCGATCACCTGCGTCGCCAGCTCCGGCGGCAGGAAGGCGAGGAACACGGCCTGCATGCGCACATGCTCGCGGGCGATCTGCTCCGCAAGCCACGAGGGAGACGCCCACTGCAGGCGCGCCATCTTCGGCCGCACCGCGTCGCCATAGATGCTGTTGAGCACGCTGTTGGCGATGTTGCTTCCCAGCGCGAGGTCGAGCGATCGCTTCAGGTAGCTGCGCGAGGCAGCGTGCACGCCGCTTTGCTCGCGGTAGTCGTCGAAGAAGCGTTGCAGCGCCACCTTCACCGCGTCGACCTTGACGCCCGAGATGCGGGACATGGCCTGCGTGACGCCAAGCAATTGGTCGCGACTGAGACAGCGCAGCACCGCGGCGGCGGGCTCCTCGCCCATACTGAGCAGTACGATGGCGGCGCGGGTCAAAGGCTCATCAGGCGCTGCAGCCGGCGCCTGGCCGTTGACGTTGTTGCGATCGGAGTTGTTGCGTTCATTCCGCATGGACAGCGGTCTCCACCCATTGCTTCACCACTTCGGCCACGCGTTCGGGCTCCTTGGCCGCAAGCACACGCAGGTGATCGACCATCACGTCGACTGGCGATCCCGGTGGCGGCAGGTCGTAGTCCTCGAGCAGTGGCACCACACCACCGGCAGCGGCATCTGCGGCGGCCGGCGCGCCGAGGGCCGGCGTTTCACCGGTCGACGCCGCTTCGGCGCGTTCCTTCCTGGGCAGTGGTGTGAGCGGCGATACCGGCTGGACCTCGAGCCGGCGCTGCAGCAGCCGGATGAGTGGCCGTGCGAGCAGCAGGTACGCGAGCACGGTGCCGACTGCGTATGCGCCCCAACGAGCAAATTCGATCTGGTTGTCCTGGCGCCCCCACCAAGGGGCTGTTGGCGCCGGGCGCGGAAACGCCATCGGCACAATGCTGAGCTGATCGCCACGCCCGGCATTCAGGCCCAGCCCGCTGCGCAGCACGCGATCGACGTTGGCGATCTGCTCGGGCGTCCAGCCGCCCGCGGCGTTGAGCACCACGGCGACGTTCATGCGCTGCAAGCGAGCCCGCGTGCGCTTGATCTGCGTGATGTGGCGGTCGTAGGCGTACTGGCGCGTCGTGGCGCTCTTCTCCGGCGTGTTCGACGCTGGAGCCGACGCCGCCACCGCCACCGGGCGATTGCTCAACGATCCGGGCACGCCGAACGCGACCCCGTCGCGTTCGCGCTCTTCACGCGTGGCTTCGCTGGTGACCTTCGGTGCGGCCCCATATTGCTCGCGCGTTTCCTGCACGCGGTCGTTGTCGACCTCGGCCGTCACGCTGACCTTGTAGTTGTCGCTGCCGAGCACCGGCGCAAGCAGCCCGTGCACGTTGCGCCGCACGTCTTCCTCGTACTCGCGCGCGGCCTCGTTGCCGCTGGACGCGACGTCGAAGCCCTCGCTCAAGTCCACATGCGCCGACAGCAGGTCGCCCGCCTGGTCCACCAGCGTCACGCGCTGGGGGTCGAGGGTGGCGACGCTGCCTGCGACGAGATGGATGGCAGCAGCGATCTGCTCCTTGCTCAGGCTGCGGCCCGGCTTGAGCACAAGGATCACCGAGGCGGAGCTCTTCTCACCGTCGCTGGTCACGAATGAGGTGGACTTCGCGATCGACAGGTGCACGCGCGCCGATTCGACCGCGTCGATCGACATGATGCTTTGCGCCAGCTCGCCTTCGAGGCCGCGACGAAAGCGCACGTCCTGCACAAATTGACTCACGCCCAACGGGTCGTTGTGATCCATCAGTTCGAGGCCCGCCGGCAGCTTCGCGACCACGCCCTTGGCGGCCAATGTCATGCGCGCCTTGCCGAGCGCTGACTCCGGCACCAGCACCTGGCCACTGTCGGGGTCGAGGTGATAGGGAATGTGCTCCGCATCGAGCACGGCCACCATGTCGGCTGCTGCGACGCGCTCACGCGCGCCGAATACCGGCTTGTACGAGGCCTGTTCACGCCACAGCCACACCACAGTGAGCGCGGTGAGCAACGACGCAAGCAACAGCATCGGCAACAGTTGTCGCTGCACTGCGTCCGGAATGCGCCACGCGGGGCGTTGAGCGCCCACGCCGCCGAGCCGCTGCAACACCGGCTTCAATGAGGAAAGCATGCGTGGGATCCCCTTCAGATCTGCAGCTTGATCAGCTCATCGAGCGCACCCGCGATCTTGTTGCGCGCCTGCAGCAGCATCGAAAACGACAAGTTGGCCTGCTGGCTCGCGAGCATTGCGCCGACCAGGTCGTCGCTTTCGCCCGCCTCGACCGCGCGCATCTTCTCGCTGGCGGCCTGCTCCTGCCCATCCACGCGATGCAGCACGTCGCCCATCAGGGAGGCGAAGCCGCCCGAGGTCGGCGCGGAGGCTGTCGGAGCAACCGACGCCGCGTGTACAGAAGCAAGGTCATCCGCCCGTTGCGCGATGTCCTGCGCCTGGGCTAGCACCCGCAGCAGCATTCCAGATGAAGACTCCATGCGACCGTCCTTGCAACAACAGGTCAAGGGGCACCCCGGCAGGTGGCGAGTCGCAGCTTCCGTTTCCGGAAGCGGTCAGACGAGAGGCGAGACGACAGCCCGGCGCTCCTGAAGACGCAACGAGGTGTCGGCGATCCCACTCGGCAACCCCGCTATCGTGGCTCGTGCGTGACGAGCTGTAGACCGGAGGCTTTGCGACCCTGGCTTTTGCACAGGTGTGCCCTTGAGAGGACCGAACGCTACAGAAGCTTCCAAACTGTTGCAATCTGCGAATCGCACTTAGGTGCGAATCACGCGCAGAGGTTCACGTCACGCGCACAAAGGCTTCAACTGGCCGCCGTTCAGGTCGATATGCGTTCCTGACCTGCGCTCAAAAGTTGAGCGTGAACAGGCCCACCCAGGGCCGAACAGGGCCAAACAGGGCCGCGCATGAGACACCGCATCGTTCCATCGAGCACCGGTCTGCAAACACTCGACTCCCGCACGCTGGGCCGTCCCGTGCATCTGCTGCCACGCTTCTGCGAAGAGCTGAAACTCGGCCTCGACGTGTTGCTTCGGACCTTGCTGCATCGCCGCCATGCAGCAGTGTTCCATGTCAGCAGCGTCACGATGAGTCCCTTTGACGATGCGTTGAACCGCCGCCGCTGGTTGACGTGCGACAGCAGCGTGGGCCGCCTGGCATGCAGCCTGGACCGGCGCATCGTGCTGGCTGCTCTCGCCTACCGCTTCGGCCTCATGAACCAGGATCAGGCTGCTCTCGACGATGAATCGAGCCGCGAGACGGCCACCGAAGAGCGGCTCACTGTCTCGTTGAGCCAGCAGTTGATCCGCTTCGTTGCCGAGCGCATCGACCCTCAGTGCCCGCAGCTCCCGCAAATCGGCGCGAGCGATGCGCAGGCCGCTTTGCGCGACATCGTGCCCCCTCGCGCGGGGGCCTGGCAGATTTGCGTGCGCTTGCACGATGTGCAGCGCAGCTCGTCAAGCGATCTCTTTCTGATGCTCGACGCACGATGGGCCGAGCGCCTGCTCACGCGGCTGTCGCCGCAACAGGCGCCATCGTTGCGCAAGAAAGGCGGTGGACAGCCGCTGGCCAAGCGCATGCAGGTGCGCTTGAACGCGCGGCTGCTGCAAATGGAGCTGTCGCTGGGCGACCTGCTCGGCTTGAAGGTCGGCGCGCTGCTGCCCGTCAGCCTCGGTGACACGGGTGTGTACGTCGACGACGCCCGCCTGTTCACGGCGGTGGTGGCCGAGCATCGCGGCCGCCTGTGCCTCACCTCGTTCCAGGATACCGACTGATTAGACCCGCCATGAGCCCTACCGACCACGCGCCCCTGGACGCCCTGCTGACCGGCCTGCCCGGCAACCTCGACATCGCCGACGAGATGACACCGGCCGACAAGCCGCGTCGCGACCTGACCAAGATGATGCGCAAGATCCCCGTGACGGTGACGCTGGAAGTCGGCGCGGCGCGTATCTCGCTGGACGACCTGATGAACATCCGCACCGAGAGCGTCGTCGAGCTTGACACCCTGGCGGGCGAGCCGCTGGTGATCAAGGTCAACGGCACGCCGATCGGGCGCGCCGAAGTGGTGGTGATGGGCGACAACTATGGCTTGAAGGTGGTCGAGCTGTCTGAGTTCGACCTCGACGCGGTGCAGGCATGACGCGACTGACGTTGCGCCGCGCCTTGCGCGCGGCCGTCGCCACGGGGCTTTGCGTGGGCGCTGCGGCCGCATGGGCCGAGCCGGCGCTGCGCATTGCCGGCGGTGCGGGCGCACCGGTCGACTTCACGGTCAAGACGCAAGTCCTGATCGTGATGACGCTGCTCGGGCTGCTGCCCGTGCTGGCGTTGATGACCACAAGCTTTACGCGCTTCATCATCGTGCTGGCGCTGCTGCGGCAGGCGCTCGGCATTCAGCAGGGCTTGCCCAATCGCGTGCTCACCGGCGTGGCGCTGATCCTCACCTTCCTGGTGATGCGCCCGGTCGGCGATCAGATCTGGACCCAGGCCGTCGTGCCCTACGACCAGGAAAAGATCGGCCTCGAGCAGGCGTTAAAGATCGCCGAGGCGCCGCTGTCGCGCTTCATGCTCGCGCAGACGAGCAAGGCCGCCCTGATGCAGATGTCGCATCTTGCCGGTGAGCCGAAGGTGGCGTCGCCGCAGGAGCACTCGTTCACGGTCAAGCTCGCCGCCTTCGTGCTCAGTGAGCTGAAAACAGCCTTCCAGATCGGCTGCATGCTGTTCATCCCCTTCCTGGTGATCGACCTCGTCGTGTCGTCCGTGTTGATGGCCATGGGCATGATGATGCTGTCGCCGCTGGTCATCTCGCTGCCGTTGAAGCTGCTGCTGTTCGTGCTGGTCGACGGCTGGACACTCACCGTCAACACGCTGGTCAGC
>DASTGE010000035.1:0-8260 GCA_035719405.1 Burkholderiaceae bacterium | reverse complement strand
GGCCGGCTGTGGCCGGGAATGCCGCTTCTCGACAGCGTCTGCACCTGGCGCTTCGAGCACGACACCTTCGTGCCCATGCGCCACAACATCGATCGCCTCGCGCGATGGCTCCAGCGAGAGGTGGTACGCGATGCGCCGCGCGGCAAGATGGTCTTGCTCGCGCATTCGCGCGGAGGCAACGTCGCTCGCTTCGCGTTGCCGGAACTCAGACGCCGGTTCGGGCCGGGCTGGAACGTGAGCGCGCTCACGGCCGGTGCTCCCCATCTCGGCACGCAGGTGTTCCAGCGAATCGGCCAGCGCTGGGCAGGACTGGCGGGCGTGATCGGCACTGTTCGACAGATGACGCAGGGCTGGCTCGGACGCGAGCAGCTGGCGCAACTGGTGATCCTGGAGCGTGGCCTTGCGTACGAGGTGCCTCCGGGCTTTCACGACGTCGAGCCCGAGGGAGTGAGACGCCTGGCCAACGGCAGGCCACACGAGCTGCCGGACGGCCTTTGGTTGTGGGGCTCCCAATGGACGGTCGGTCAGACCCACGCCCGCACCGAAGACAACCTGTGGGACTGGCTGGTCGAAGATGTGGGCGGCTGCGAGGTCGGTGGCGACGGCCTCGTCGCCCGCGAGTCGGCACTGGGGGGCCGCAACGACCCATCTCAGGGAGCGCACGACGCATCGCCGGTGTTCCACACGCAATACTTCGCGCATGGGCCGACGCGCGAGCAGATGGAAGCGCGGTTGAGGGCCTTGCTCGACGTGAAGGTGTAGGCCGAAATGATAAACGGCCTGGCGGCTCCCATTCGGATACGGGTTGCCTGAAGGCTGCTCCTGCCTGCGCTTCCCTGGCTTCAGGCAGGCATGGGCAGGCAGATCAGCCGCGGACGGCGCGCAGCTTGAGGGAGAAGTCCCGCAGAGCAGCGACGCCACTGTCCTCGGCCTTCTTGCACCACGCCTGCAGGTCCCGCACGAGCTGGTCCGCAGACACGTTGGTGCGCGTCCAGATCTGGCGCAACTCCTCGCGCATCGCCACCAGCTTTGCCAGGGCCTGGCTGTGTTTCAGCGCGTTGAACACCTGGGGCTTCAGGCCTTGGGGGATTTTGTCGTCGTCGCGGTGCAGCCAACGCTTGGCCAGACACAGCTCGGACCACTTGGCCGTGTTCTTCGCGCCCTGCGCCTTCAGGTGCTCCAGCTCGGTCTTGCAGACCTGGCGCACTTCCTTCGCGTAGCGGGCCATGACCTCGTAGCGGTTGGCGATCAGCACCTCGAGCGTCTTGTCGTCGGCCACGGGTTTGACGGCACCCAGCTGCAGCTTGGGCGGGGTCTTGCGCACGGTCGCGAGGCCAAGCATCTGCAATCCGCAGATGTAGACCCAGCCGATGTCGAACTCATATTTTTTGACCGAAAGCTTGGCGCTCGTCGGATAGGTATGGTGGTTGTTGTGCAACTCCTCGCCGCCGATGATGATGCCCCACGGCGAGATATTGGTGCTGGCGTCAGGTGCCTCGAAGTTGCGATAGCCCCACCAGTGTCCCAATCCGTTGATGATGCCCGCCGCCGTCACCGGGATCCACAGCATCTGCACGGCCCACACGGTGAGGCCGATCACGCCGAAAAGCGCGACGTCGATGATGAGCATCAAGGCCACACCTTGCCAGGTAAAGCGGCTGTAAATGTTGCGCTCGATCCAGTCATCCGGCGTGTTGTGGCCGAACTTCTTCAGCGTATCCTGGTTCTTCGACTCTTGACGGTACAGCTCCGAACCCTGCAGCAGCACTTTGCGGATGCCGTGCGTGACCGGGCTGTGCGGGTCGTCCTGCGTTTCGCACTTGGCGTGGTGCTTACGGTGGATGGCCACCCACTCCTTGGTGACCATGCCCGTGGTGAGCCACAGCCACAAGCGGAAGAAATGCGATGGAATGGGATGGAGGTCGAGAGCACGGTGGGCCTGCGAGCGGTGCAGGAAGATGGTCACCGAGGCGATCGTCACATGCGTCATCAGCAGCGCAAAGAGCGCAACCTGCCACCACGCCGCGTCGGCCAAGCCTCTCGAAAGCCAATCCAACACCATTGTCATCGATTCGTTCATACGGTCCTTGCGCCCTGTTGTGAGCGATTGCTCGATTCTAGGAGGCCCAGGGTTTTCCCGCCGAATGAAACTGCGTATTCCTACGGTGCCCACGCCTGCAATTTGGAGGGAATTTGAGCAATCTCAGTTTGAGCAATCCAAGTTCCTGCTCCAGCGCCGGCGCCAGCGCAGCGCCTGTCACTTTTTGTTCCAAATGGCGGCGAAAAAGCCGTCCGAGCCGTGGCGATGAGGCCACATGCGCAGGTAACCTCCGGCCGCCAGCGATCGGGCATCTGCCACCTGCGACTTCGCGAGCACTTCGGCAGCATCCGCCGGCTCGAAGTCCGCATGGGCCTGCGTGAACGCCTGCGCGACCTCCTCGTTCTCCGCAGCCAACAGGCTGCAGGTCGCATACACGAGCCGACCGCCGGGTTTCAGCAATCGTGAAGCGCTGTCGAGGATGCGCATCTGCTTGTCCCGCAGCTCAACCACCGACTGAGGCGATTGCCGCCACTTGAGGTCAGGATTGCGGCGCAGGGTGCCGAGCCCCGAACAGGGCGCGTCCACGAGCACCCGGTCGATCTTGCCTGTCAGACGCTTGACCCGGTCGTCCCGCTCATGCGAGATCTGAACCGGATACACGTTGGACAAGCCACTGCGCGCCAGACGCGGCTTGAGCGCGTCAAGCCGGTGCCCTGATACGTCGAACGCGTACAGGCGCCCGGTATTGCGCATTGCGGCCCCGAGCGCGAGGGTCTTGCCGCCGGCCCCGGCACAGAAGTCCACCACCATCTCTCCGCGCTTGGGTTGGGTCAGCAACGCGAGCAGCTGACTCCCTTCGTCCTGCACTTCGACGCCGCCCTGCTCGAACAGCGGCAGCTTGTTCACCGCCGGCTTGCCGTGCACACGCAGGCCCCATGGCGAAAACGGCGTGGGCTCCGCGTCGATGCCCGCCTCGCGCAATGCGGACTGCGCCTCCTCCCGCCGCAGCTTGAGCAGGTTGACGCGCAGGTCCAGCGGCGCAGGCTCGTTCAGACTGGCTGCCAGTGCATCGAATTCCCGCTCACCGAGCGTCTGCTGAAGGGGCTGGGAGAGCCAGTCGGGCAGGTTGTGCCTGAGCTTGGGCGGCAGGCTGGAAACATCGACGGCCTTTGCAGCGGCAAGCCACTCCTGCTCGTTGGGGCCGAGTGCCGCGCGAAGAAAACTCTCGCTGCCTTGCCAACCGAGGATGACCTGCCGCCTTTCGAGCGCGCCGCTGCCGCCTTTCGCGAGATCCTGGAACAGCAGCCGCCGTCGCAGCACGTTGTAGGTGGTCTCCGCGAGTGAATGGCGCTCGCGGGGACCGAGATCGCGATGCTTGCGAAAGAAGGCCGAAACCACGGTATCGGCAGGCTGATCGAACTTCAGCACCTCGCGCAGCAACTGGGTGCAAAGGTCGAGCAGGGCGTTGGGATGCATCTCGCAATTATCCCCGTACCTCCGGGGCAGCCCGGCCCGCGACGTCAAGGGCAGGCATGCGACAGTTGCAGGGTGAAGACTTTGTTCAAGGTCATCAAGTCGCGCCCCCTGCTGATATTTACCACACTGCTGGGCATCGCAATCGCATCGTTCCTGCCTGGCTCCTTGAGGCCGGTGACCCGCGCGCTGTGGGGCTGGAACGTGGGGGTCTGGCTGTTCCTCGTCTCCACCATGGCGATGATGGCCCGTTCCGACCACAGTCGACTCAGGCGCAATGCGCTGCTCCATTCCGAAGGGCTCACGATCGTGATGACAGTGGCCGCGTGCTCGGTCGCCGCGAGTCTCGCAGCCATCACGTTTGAGCTGTCGCAGGCAAAGCCTTCGGGCGGCGGAATCGTGTCCTGGCCATACGTGCTGTTCGCGCTGTCGACCGTGGTCGGCTCCTGGCTGCTGCTGGCGACGCTGTTCGCACTTGCCTATGCCAGCCGCTACTACGGTCGCCCCGGACACCCGGGAAGCGGCCTTTCGTTCCCCGGCCTTGGCACCGACGAGAACCAGCCGCACTACGCCGACTTCATGTACTTCTCGCTCACGCTGGCGGCGACCTCGCAGACTTCCGATGTAGCGATCACACGAACGGAGATCCGGCGATGGGTGACCGCGCAGGCGGTGCTGTCGTTCGCGTTCAACACCATGCTGCTCGCATTGGCGGTCAACATTGCAGCCGGCCTGTTGTGAGGCCTGCGTGTCGAGGGGGGGGTCGCCTTCTGCGCTCGTCCCGTCGTGGCGGCAAGTCCCCGAAACTTGGAACGTGCAGTTTTACAACAACAACTGCGGCTCACCAGCGACGTGCGTGACAATCCCCTGCCCGATCCGCAATTCGTCGTGCACGAACCAGCGCACTGCGCGAGGGTACGCCACATGCTCGCGCGCAAGCACCCGCGCAGCCAACGCCTCCTCGGTGTCGCCGGGGAGCACCGGCACCGCGGCCTGGATCACGATCGGCCCGTGGTCAAGCTCGGGGGTTACCAGATGGACGGTGCAGCCCGCCACCTTGCAGCCTGCCTCCAGCGCGCGGCGGTGAGTGTGCAACCCGGTGAACGCGGGCAGCAGTGAGGGATGCACGTTCAGCATGCGCCCGCCGTAGCGCTGCACGAAGCGTGAACCGAGGATGCGCATGAAGCCGGCCAGCACAACCAGGTCGGGCGCGAAACGGTCGATGCTTTCCGCGAGCTTGTCATCGAACGCTTCCCGATCGGCGAACGCCTTGTGGTCGACCACCGCCGTCGCGATGCCACGAACGGCCGCAAACTGGAGTCCGCCCGCGTCCGGCCGGTTGCTCAACACGGCCACCACTTGCGCCCGCCAGGCTTCCGCCGCGCAGGCGTGCACGATGGCTTCCATATTGGAGCCGCGACCGGACAGGAGAATGATGATGCGCTTCATCGGGGCGTGAGTGTAAGGGCGGCGCGCACCTACAATGGCCGGCTCTTTGGTGAAGCCTCCCCTCAGCATGAGTTCCGACGTCGAATCGAACAGCGCGTTGCCCGCCAACCGCGCGCGCGTGCTGTCCGGCATGCGCCCCACCGGCGCGCTGCACCTGGGCCATTACCACGGCGCGTTGAAGAACTGGGTGCGGCTGCAGGACGAGTACGACTGCTTCTACTTCGTGGCCGACTGGCACGCCCTCACCACGCATTACGAAGACCGCGAGGTAATTGAGCGCAATGTCTACGACATGGTGATCGACTGGGTCGCCGCGGGACTCGACCCCGAGCGCTGCACCATCTTTCTCCAAAGCCGCATGCCTGAGCACGCCGAGCTGTTCACGCTGCTGGCGATGGGCACACCCCTCGGATGGCTGGAGCGCGTGCCGACCTACAAGGACCAGATGGAGAAGCTGAAGGACCGCGACCTCACGACCTACGGCTTCCTCGGCTACCCGCTGCTGCAGGCGGCCGACATCCTCATCTACAAAGCGGCCTACGTGCCTGTCGGTGAAGATCAATCCTCCCACGTCGAACTGACGCGTGAAGTCGCTCGGCGCTTCAACCACCTGTATGGCAAGGTGCCGGGCTTCGAGGGCAAGGTGCAGCAGGCGCTCGTCAAGCTGGGCAAAGACGACGCGCGCTATTTCGAGAAGCAGCGCAAGGCTTACCAGGAAAGCGGCGCGGCAGAAGCGTTGGCCAAGGCGTCATCGCTGCTGGCCAAGGCCGAGCTCAGCGACGACGAGCGCGAATTGCTTCAGGGCCATTTCAAGGGCACGGGCAAGACCATCCTGCCGGAGCCGCAAGCGCTGCACACCGAGGTTGCGAAGCTGCCCGGACTCGACGGCGAGAAAATGAGCAAGAGCTACGGCAACACCATCTCAATGCGCGAGGAGCCTGCTGTGGTGGAGCAGAAGATCCGCCGCATGCCCACTGATCCGCACCGTGTCCGCCGCACGGATCCCGGCAACCCCGACCGCTGCCCGGTGTGGCAATTCCACAAGGTCTACACCGACGCTAACACCCGCGAATGGGCATGGCACGGCTGCACCACGGCCGGCATCGGCTGCCTGGACTGCAAGCAGCCCGTGGTCGATGCGATCGTGAAAGAACAGCAGCCGTGGCGCGAGCGTGCCGAACCCTATGTCGCCAATCCCAAGCATGTGCATTGGATCGTCGAGGTAGGAACCGAGCGGGCGCGCTCCGTCGCGAAAGCGACCATGAAGGATGTGCGCACGGCGATGGGCTTGAACTACTAGCGTCAGCCTCTGACCTCTGCCGCATCCGGGATGCCCCGCATCCACATCACCGACATCGAATACGCGATCAACTGGTGGCGCGAGCGGACGCCCTCGCCCGACGGCATTGCCGCATGTATGGAGGTACGGGCGCTCGCGGAGGTGTATGCGTCGATGGTGTACCACCACGAGGACGAGTGCGACGAGGCGGCGATGTCCCCGCGCGCCCGAGAGGCCTGGCTTGCCTGGTACCGCACGACGCCCGACGCGCCCTGCATTGCGATCTGCTCGACTGCTCAGGGCGACGCAGTATGCAAGGGCTGCGGGCGGAGCTTCGACGAGGTGCAGCGATGGCCCGTGTTCACGCCTGCCGAAAAGCGCGCGGTGTGGAGGCGTATCACGATGGAGGCGACGGCATGGCGATTCAACCGCTACGCCGAGCGCGCCCGCGGCGCTGCGGGGCTTGACCACTCCTCCCCTGAAGCGCTGAAGGCCCGGAACGGCACACGAGGCGGCGGTTGAGCACCTCGCTCGTGGGCAGCGCGCGGCGCATCTTCCCGCTCGCGTGGCCGGTGTTCGTCGGGCAGGTGGCGGTACTCGGTTTCGGCACCATCGACACGGTGCTCGTGGCACGTCACAGCGAAGTCGATCTTGCCGCGCTCGCGGTCGGCGGCGCGGCCTACGTCACCGTCTTCATCGGGTTGATGGGCGTGATCATGGCCATCGCGCCGATCGTCGGTCGCCTGCAAGGCGCCGGGCGCCTGCGCGAGGCCGGTCTGCAAATGCAGCAGGGGATATGGCTCGCGTTGACGTTGTCGGTGTTGGGCAGTTCGCTGCTGGCATGGCCGCAGCCCTTCCTCGCGCTCGCCCGCCCCGCAGCCGATGTGGCCGCCAAGGTACACGCCTACCTCGGGGCGCTGGCATTCGCACTGCCCGCGTCGCTGCTGTTCACCGTCTACCGCGGCTTCAACACGGCCGTCTCGCGGCCGAAGGCCGTGATGGCTCTGCAACTCGCGGGACTTGCCGTCAAGGTGCCTCTGTCGATCGCCCTGGTTGGTGGCTATTCGCCCCTAGGGCTGCCGGCGCTCGGCGTGGCCGGCTGCGGTATTGCAACAGCCATCGTGATGTGGGTTCAGGTGCTGGTGGCCCTCATCACCTTGACGTACGACCGGTTCTACGCGCCCTATGAACTCTGGACCCACGGGATCGGCCGACCCCGGCAGGACTTGCTGAGCGCGCAATTGAAGCTGGGAATCCCCATGGGCACTTCAATACTGATCGAGGTCACCGGCTTCACCTTCATGGCAATCTTCATCTCACGCCTGGGTGCAACGCCGGTCGCCGGGCACCAGATCGCTGCCAATCTGGTCGGGCTGCTGTTCATGCTGCCGCTCGGGCTGGCGAACGGGACGAGCACACTGGTTGCGCAGCGCATCGGCGCTGGCGATCACGAGGATGCCTGTCGACTCGGCTGGCATGGTCTGCGCATTGGCCTGATGCTGGCGGTGTTCGCAAGCATGCTGGTCTTCACCTTGCGCGGATCGATTGTCCGCCTGTACGCGCAGGACCCAGTCATTATCGGCGCGGCGCTGCCATTGTTGGGTTGGGTCGCGCTGTTCCATTTGGGCGATGCCGCGCAATGCGTGGCGTCGTTCGTGCTGCGGGCATGGCACATTGCGACGCTGCCGGTGGTGATCTACGCCCTGGCACTATGGGGCGTCGGGCTGGGCGGCGGCTACGCATTGGCCTTCGGCGCGTTCGACCTGCCCGCAGCCCGTGGCGCGCGCGGTTTCTGGATGGCATCGACTGCGAGCTTGTTCATTGCCGCGTCAGGGCTGATTGCATTGCTTGCGTGGGTAATGACGCGCAAGAGAGACGGCTGAAAGAAGCAATGCGCCGGGCTCTGTTCGTCGAAGTTGGTCTTCAACCCGTTGACCCTTCGGCGAGGAGCCGAACGATCTCCTCGTGCAATGTCCCTCCGGTCGCGATCAGGTCGCTCGCCTGGAGCGGGCTCCCGC
>DASTGE010000034.1:0-5578 GCA_035719405.1 Burkholderiaceae bacterium | reverse complement strand
GTGAACTCGGGGAAGTTGTTCGTCGAGTGCAGGACGACGCTGGCATTGCGCCAGTCGTTGCGATAGACCAAGTCGTTGAAGTCCGGAATGACGTTGTTGACCGGGCAACCGCTGTTGCAGAACGGCGTTCCACAGTCCATGCATCGCGCACCCTGGATCTGCGCCTGCTCCGCCGTGAGCCCGATCACGAACTCCTTGTAGGTCTGGATGCGCGCGGGCACGGGCTCGTAGCCCTCTTCAATGCGCTCGTACTCCAGGAAGCCGGTTACTTTTCCCATGGTTTTCTTTCTGGCTGAAGGCTGCTGGCTTATTTCGCGGGCACGTTCCGGGTCTTGCCCGCCTTTTCGGGAGCCTTGGCCTTGGCAATCGTTTCCACCGCCTCGCGTGCCGCGCTCAGCTCGCCCAGGGCGCGCTTGTATTCGTGCGGGAACACCTTGACGAACTTAGAGCGGCAATCGGCCCAGTGATCGAGGATGTCGCGCGCCCGGAGGCTCCCAGTCCACCGATGATGGTCCTCGATCAGCTTGCGCATGATGACCTCGTCGGCCAGGCCCCGATGCCAAGACACACTGCCCCCCAGCGCTTCCTGCTCCTCGCGCGGCAGCACTTTCTCCAGCGAGACCATCGAGGTGTTGCAGCGCTTGGCGAACTTGCCATCCTCGTCGTAGACGTAGGCCACACCCCCGGACATCCCTGCCGCGAAGTTGCGACCCGTGCGCCCCAGCACGAGCACCGTACCGCCGGTCATGTACTCGCAGCCGTGGTCGCCGGTGCCTTCGACCACGGCTGTGGCGCCCGACAGCCGCACTCCGAAACGCTCGCCCGCCACGCCGCGGAAGAAGGCCTCGCCGCTGGTCGCACCATAAAGGACGGTATTGCCGACGATGATGTTCTTGGTCGCCTCACCGCGGAAGTCGATGCTCGGGCGCACCACCACCCGGCCGCCGGACAGGCCCTTGCCGGTGTAGTCATTGGCATCGCCGATCAGGTACAGCGTGATGCCCTTCGCGAGGAAAGCGCCGAAGCTCTGCCCGCCCGTGCCCTCCATCTGGATGAAGATGGTGTGGTCCGGTAGCCCTTCGGGACGGTGGCGGATGAGCTCGCCCGAGAGCATCGCGCCCACTGTGCGATTGATGTTGCGCACCTCTTCCATGAACTGCACCTTCTCGCCGCGCTCGATCGCGGGGCGACACTTCTCGATCAGCTTGACATCGAGGGCCTTCTGCAGGCCATGCTCCTGTGTATCCTTGTGAAAGCGGGACACGTTCGCCGGCACATCCGGCTGATGGAAGATGCGGTGGAAGTCGAGCCCGCGCGCCTTCCAGTGCGCGATGCCCTTGCGCATGTCGAGCAGGTCGGAGCGGCCGATAAGGTCGTCGAACCTGCGGACGCCGAGCTGCGCCATGATCTGCCGAGCCTCTTCGGCAACGAAGAAGAAGTAGTTGACGACGTGCTCGGGCTTGCCTTCGAACTTGGCGCGCAGGACCGGATCCTGCGTCGCCACGCCCACCGGGCAGGTGTTGAGGTGGCACTTGCGCATCATGATGCAGCCTTCAGCCACCAGCGGCGCAGTCGCGAAGCCGAACTCGTCGGCACCGAGCAGTGCGCCGATCACCACATCGCGGCCGGTCTTCATCTGGCCGTCGGCCTGGACACGGATGCGGCTTCGCAGGCGGTTGATGACCAGCGTCTGCTGCGTCTCGGCCAGGCCCAGTTCCCACGGCGTGCCGGCGTGCTTGATGCTCGACCAGGGCGAGGCGCCCGTTCCGCCGTCATGGCCGGCAATCACGACATGGTCGGCCTTGCACTTGGCCACACCTGCGGCAATGGTGCCCACACCCACCTCCGACACCAGCTTGACGCTCACGTCGGCCTTGGGATTCGAGTTCTTCAGGTCGTGGATGAGCTGCGCAAGGTCTTCGATCGAATAGATGTCATGGTGCGGCGGCGGGCTGATCAGGCCGACCCCCGGAACCGAGTAGCGCAGGAATCCGATGTACTCGCTGACCTTGCCACCCGGCAGCTGCCCGCCCTCGCCCGGCTTGGCACCTTGGGCCATCTTGATCTGCAGCTGGTCGGCCGACACCAGGTATTCGGTCGTGACGCCGAAGCGGCCTGAGGCGACCTGCTTGATCTTCGAACGCAGGGAATCGCCGTCCTGCATCTCGTAGTCGGCCTCGACGACCTTGCCGCCCAGGACATCGCTGACCTTGGTGCCGGCCGTGATGGGAATGCCCTTCAGCTCGTTGCGATATCGGGCGGGATCCTCGCCGCCCTCGCCGGTGTTGGACTTGCCGCCGATGCGGTTCATGGCGATCGCGAGCGTCGTGTGCGCCTCGGTGCTGATCGATCCGAGCGACATCGCACCGGTGGCAAAGCGCTTCACGATATCCGAGGCCGGCTCGACCTCCTCGACCGGGATCGCCTTGGCCGGATCGAACTTGAACTCGAACAGCCCGCGCAGCGTCATGTGACGGCGCGATTGGTCGTTAATGATCTGCGCGTATTCCTTGTAGGTTTCGAACTTGCCGGAGCGTGCGCTGTGCTGCAACTTCGCGATGGCGTCGGGCGTCCACATGTGCTCCTCGCCTCGTGCGCGCCAGGCATACTCGCCGCCACCGTCGAGCATCGCCTGCAGCACCGGGTCGTCGCCGAACGCGGCCTTGTGCATGCGGATCGCTTCCTCGGCCACCTGGAACACGCCGATGCCCTCGACCTGAGACGCCGTCCCGCGGAAGTACTTGTCGACCATCGAGCGGTTCAGGCCGATGGCCTCGAAGATCTGGGCCCCGCAGTACGACATGTACGTGCTGATGCCCATCTTGGACATGATCTTCGACAGACCCTTGCCGATGGCCTTGATGTAGTGGTAGATCGCCTTCTCGGCCGACAGCTCGCCGGGCAGCTCCTTGTGCAGCGCGGCCAGCGTTTCGAGCGCCAGATACGGATGGACGGCCTCTGCCCCGTATCCAGCGAGCACGGCGAAGTGATGGACTTCGCGGGCCGAGCCTGTCTCCACCACCAGGCCTGCGGTCGTTCGCAAGCCTTCGCGGACCAGATGCTGATGCACTGCCGACAATGCCAGCAGCGCAGGGATCGCCACATGGTCGCGGTCGATGTGGCGATCGGTCACGACGATGATGTTGTGCCCCGACTGGATCGCGTCGACCACCTCGGCGCACAGCGATGCGAGCTTGGCCTCGACGCCCTCCGGCCCCCATGCGAGCGGATAGGTGATGTCGAGCTCATAGCTCCTGAACTTGCCGTGGGTGTGCTTCTCGATCTGGCGCAGCCGGGCCATCTCCTCGCAGTCGAGGATGGGCTGCGTGACCTCCAGCCGCATGGGCGGGTTGACTGCATTGATGTCGAGCAGATTGGGCTTCGGCCCGATGAAGCTGTTCAGACTCATCACGATGGCTTCGCGGATCGGGTCGATCGGCGGATTCGTGACCTGCGCGAACAGCTGCTTGAAGTAGTTGTAGAGCGGCTTGTTCTTGTCCGACAGCACGGCCAGCGGCGAGTCGTTGCCCATCGAGCCGATACCTTCCTCGCCGCTGACGGCCATCGGGCTCATCAGGAACTTGAGGTCTTCCTGCGTATAGCCGAAGGCCTGCTGGCGATCGAGCAGCGATTCCTTGAACTCGATCGTCTCCGGCTCGGCCGGAACGGTCTCAAGCTTGATCCGCACGTTCTCGATCCATTGCCGGTACGGCTTGGCGAAGGCGAACTGGTTCTTCAGCTCTTCGTCGTCGACGATGCGACCCTGCTCGAAGTCGATCAGGAACATCTTGCCGGGCTGCAGGCGCCACTTCTTGACGACCTTGTGCTCGGGAATCGGCAGCACGCCAGACTCCGACGCCATGACGACCAGGTCGTCGTCCGTGACAAGGTAGCGCGCGGGACGCAAGCCGTTGCGGTCCAGCGTCGCGCCAATCTGCTTGCCGTCGGTGAAGACCATCGCGGCGGGGCCGTCCCAGGGTTCGAGCATCGACGCGTGGAACTCATAGAACGCGCGACGTCGCTCGTCCATCAGCGTGTGCTGCTCCCAGGCCTCGGGGATCATCATCATCGCCGCGTGCGCGAGCGGGTATCCGGCCATGACGAGCAGCTCGAGGGCATTGTCGAAGGTGGCCGTGTCGCTCTGTCCTTCGAAGCTGATGGGATAAAGCTTCTTGAGGTCGTCGCCCAGGACGGGCGACTTCATCACGCCCTCGCGGGCACGCATCCAGTTGAAGTTGCCCTTGACGGTGTTGATCTCCCCGTTATGCGCCACCATGCGATACGGGTGCGCGAGCGGCCATTCGGGGAAGGTGTTGGTGGAAAAGCGCTGGTGCACGAGCGCCAGCGCCGAGACTGTGCGGATGTCCTGCAGGTCCTTGTAGTACTGCCCGACCTGGTCGGCGAGGAGCAGACCCTTGTAGAGGATCGTGCGGCAACTCATGCTCGGCACGTAGTACTCACGGCTGTGCGTGAGCTTCAATGCCTGAATCGCGCTCGATGCCGTCTTGCGGATCACGTACAGCTTGCGTTCGAGCGCATCTGGCACGATCACATCGGGCCCGCGGCCGATGAAGACCTGGCGGATGACCGGCTCTTTCGAGCGGACCGCGGGAGACATCGGCATTTCACGGTCGACCGGCACGTCGCGCCAGCCCAGCAGCACCTGGCCTTCCGCCTTGACGGCGCGCTCCAGTTCCTGCTCGCAGGCCAACCGCGACGCGTGCTCCTTGGGCAGGAAGATCATCCCGACGCCGTACTCACCGGGCGGCGGCAGTTCGATGCCCTGGAGCGCCATTTCGGCGCGGAAGTATTCGTCGGGGATTTGAATCAGGATGCCCGCGCCATCGCCCATGAGCTTGTCGGCGCCCACCGCCCCGCGATGGTCGAGATTCTCCAGGATCTTCAGGCCCTGCTCGATGATGCCGTGGGCCCTTTGCCCCTTGATGTGTGCCACGAACCCGACGCCGCACGCATCGTGCTCGTACACAGGATCGTAGAGGCCCTGCTCAACCAAGGATTGGACTTCCTCGAAGGATGCCGAAACAGGATGAGGCTGCGTCATGGCGCGCTCCAACAAGAGAGATCAGGGATCACCCGAGGTTAATTCACTGCAACAAGCAGGACAAGCGCTATTAATTGGGGTCAGATCTAAATATCAAATATCGATTTCGGAGGAGTTATAAAAATGGGGTCAGAATGTCTTCTCCCTGTTTTCGCGGTCGACCTCGCTTTCTCGCTGTTACCGGGCGCTGCGTTCGAGCACGCATGTCGTCGAGAAAAGCCGTTGAGCCGAGTGCCCAGCCTTTGTGTGCCGCCTCGCGCAAGGCTTGCGCCTGCCCCGAGGTCAGCCCCTCCTCCAACTGCGCCCTGTACGCAGCCTCGCGCTCGAAGGGCGTGTTGCCAAGCTGCCAGAAGACGGGGTGATCGGTGATCAGCGGATCCCGACTTTGCCCCAGATGGTGCGAGACGCTGGACCAGCGCCATTCTTGTGGCCGCGCTGCCTCGCCGGTGTGCACGGGCTCCAGTTCGACGTACTTCATTGCCGGTACCAGATACGCCTCGGCGTCAAGCACGCTAG
>DASTGE010000033.1:0-2535 GCA_035719405.1 Burkholderiaceae bacterium | reverse complement strand
GTCGCGCAGCCCCACCGGTGACGAGACGTCGCAGGAGGCGATCAGCCGCTCGACGTCTTCCGGTGGCAAGTGCCTCGGCAGCGAACTCAGGTGCCAATGTGCCAAGGTTGGAATTGCGCCAAGTAGTGCAGCGGGACAGTGACCTTCGGCGATCAGGAAGCGCAAGAACATGCGCAGCGCCGTCGTGCAGGACTTGGCCGCGGACCAACCCGTGCTGCTCGACTTCTGCAAGACGAACTCGCGCAGACCCCGTGCGTCCAATCCGCGCGGAGCATCGCCAAAGCGCTCGAGCAGCGCCCGAATTGGTCGGGCGTAGTTGGGCCACGATGGCCCGTACCAGCCGCTCTTCCGAATCGAAACCCGCGCTCTTCAAGATTTGAACCTTCTGCTCCAGATCAAGCGGCTTGAGGATGGGTTTGAATCACTTCTTGGCATCATTGTGTGGGCCGCGACTATACCCATGTGGCAAAGATCTTCCCAGAAACTGGTGGCCCAGCATTGAATGCAGGTCGTAAAAAGGGCCGGCAAATCGCCCGGCCTTTTTTTGGATGCGGCGCACGCTATATGTGCGCAGTGCGCGGCCGACGTTCCTGCTGCTGGAGGCGCTGCTCTTGCTGCTGGGTCTACTGTACGTCGCGGGCCTGGTGTTTCTCGCTGGCCTTGGCAACGCCGACACGGCCGACTCGGCGGCTCGCCGTTTGAGAGCCGCATAGTCGAGCTTCAATGCGCGAGACACTCGGTATACCCCGTGCTCGGACGTCGCACTGATCGCAGCGTCCCACATCTCCGGCGGAATCTTCTCGCCCTTCCGACGCGCGGCACGCCATTGATCGAACTACTCCTTCAACAGCGACAACGCCTCCATTTTCGCCGTCGGCATCGCCTTGCCGGTACTCGCCATCGCAAATCTCCACGTCGTGTTGCAATGGCCGCGGAAGTTAGCGAGGCGGCAGCGTCATGTCATGCACCCTCCCCTTCAATGGCTGTGCGTCCAGTTCTCGGCGTTCAGTCCGGCCACGCGGTCGAAGTGGCGCCGGTTGTTGGTGACGAAGACCGCCCCGGCCGCGATCGCGTGGCCGGCAATCATCGCGTCCATGCTGCCCATCGATGTGCCGGCCTTGTGCAGGTCGGCCGCGACGGTAGCAAACTGCGTTGCGGCCGCTTCGTCCCAGGGCAGGCAACGCACGCGACTGAGGAATTGTTCGACCACCTGGGCGAGCCGGTGGGCGCCATCCTTGAGCTTCAGGCCATACAGCAGCTCGCCACGGGTGACGGCCGAAATACATACCTGTTCGGGCGGGACCACGCGGATGCGCGCATCGAGCGCCGGCGTCTTGCCGCGCACCAGGTAGCTCACCGTGTCGGTATCGAGCATGTACAGCGGCATCACTGTTCCTCGAACAGGTCGCGCGAGCGCATGGGCTCATTCAAAGGCCGCTCGGCCATGAAGTCCTGCGGAACCTCGGCCTGATCGCGCAACGCGAAGAAGTCGGCCCACGTGGACCCCGAAGGTTTTGCCGACAGGATCACGTCCCCCGTGACGGCATCGCGGCGGACGTAGACCTCTTCGGAACCCTCGAAGCGGAACTCGGCAGGCAGGCGCACCGCCTGGCTCCCGCCATTGACAAACAGCTTTGCGGTTTTGGTCTGCATGATGGGCCTCGACGTTTGTATATACGAGACAGTATAGACATCTGGAGAGCGTCGCGCTCACAAAGGCTGCAGGCCCCCTTGCCCATGCGTCGGCCGTCCGTTTTGGCCGGCAACGTGGAAAAGCTGATCGACGCGCCCGCTGCGGGACATGCGCTTTCAGCGAGGCGCGACCTCCGCGGAAGGTGAAACGAGACTTGAGACGCCGGTCGACGGCCATCCAAACCGGGCCGCCTTGGAAGTGCTTCGAGCCCTGCGGCCTGTGACCTGAGCGCCCTACCCTGCCGCAGCCGTCCCCGCCCGCGTCAACAGCACGTCGGCCAGCCGCTCGACCGCGTCGCGCTGCTCGATGTCGTCGCTGTCGAGGTAGATCGACGTCGTGCCGACCGAGGCATGGCCGAGCAGGTCGCGTCCGAGCACGACGTCCTTGGTCATCGTGACCAGGCGCGTGCCGTGAACGAGCGCCGCGTGTCCAAGACGCCGCGCGCGTCGCGCCCCAGCGGCAACGCCGCCCACGGGTTGGCCACCAGGTACAAGAGGGCAACATTCTGCCCGTCAACATCTCTCGCGTCAGATCGTAGTCCGCTACCGTTTTCACCCGCTTGCTGGTGAGAGCCTCGGGGTAGTGAGGCTGCACAACGTCCACGACGAGCCCTGCTACGTGGTTCGGCGACCCAATGGGTCGACCGTTTCTATTCCGGCATGGATGACCGAAATCGGCGCTGGTGAGGTGCAGGTCATCGCCGGTAGGGTCGAGGACTGGCGCGCCGACATTAGGCTCCGGTGGCTTCTCCATCGCTTTCGCGATGGTCCTCAGTCCGGCTGCCATCGTCACGTTTCCAGCCCCCGCCTCGTCGAACGCAACGGGCGGTTTTCCCGCATTGC
>DASTGE010000032.1:0-3315 GCA_035719405.1 Burkholderiaceae bacterium | reverse complement strand
TCATCCTTCGGCCGCCGTCTCAGCAATGCCCATATTGCCGAAAGCAAATCCTTGAAAAACAGCGGCCAAAACACATTCTGCCAAAGTAGTGCTAGGGCGTGTACTCATGAACCCGTGCCGCAGTTGGGGTGCGGATGAGGTCCGCTGTACTCCTGATAGCGGCGCAAAACCGGACCTCACCGGAGGTCCGAGTTGGGCCAGAGCACAAAGTCGCTGCGCTCCAGCCCGCTGCGCGGGAGCAAGAGCCGAGAGGGCGGTAGCCAGTTGAGACGATAGTGGTAGCACTGGAGAGCCCCGTCCTGAGAATCGAGGTGTTGCAACCCTCACTCAGGAAGGAGCTCTCCATGAGCGATACCAACACAGTCAGTCCGCTGCGTCAGCGTATGATCGAAGACATGGCCGGGCGCAAGCTCAACCCGCACACTTAGCGTGGCCACATTTACAGTTGCAAGCGGTTCGCCGCCTGGCTCAAACGCTCGCCCGATACGGCGACGGCCGACGAGGTGCGCCGATTTCAGCTGCACCTGATCGAGAGCGGGATGAGCATCTGCAACCGCAATCGGATCATGACCGGGGTGCGGTTCTTGTTCCGCGTCACGCTACGTCGTCACGATCTGGCGGCCGAGGTCTGGCACATCAAGGAGCCCGAGAAGCTGCCGCCGGTGCTGAGCCCCGAGGAGGTCAAGCGTGTCCTGACCATGGCGACGAGCCTGAAGGCGCGGGCGATGCTGACCCTGGCCTATGGTTGCGGATTGCGCGCCAGCGAGGTGGTGCGGCTGCGGGCGGGCGACATCGACAGCGAGCAAAAGATCATCCGCATTGTGCAGTCGAAGGGCCGCAAGGACCGGCACGTGATGCTGCCGCCAGAGGTCCTGAAGCTGTTGCGGCAATGGTGGAAGGCGGGGCCGAGCGCGTCCAACAACGGCGTCGCGCCCGAACAGCGCTGGCTGTTTCCCGGTCGCAGTCAACGTCAGCCACTGACCACGCGTCAGTTCAGCCGGTTGTTCAAGGAGGCCGCCAAAGCCGCGGGGCTGCGCAAGACGGTCTCGCTGCATTCGCTTCGCCACAGCTTCGCGACCCACCTGCTCGAGCGCGGCAGGGACATTCGCGTGATCCAGGCGTTGCTCGGACATTCCAAGCTTGAGACGACAGCCCGCTACAGTCGCGTGGCGATCGGACTGATTGCCAAGATCGAGAGCCCGCTCGAGGGCCTAAGCGCGCCGCGCCGCCGCCGGCGACAGCGAGACAGTGAGGAGCCGCCAGCGCCGTAGCGCCGCCGGCCGTGGCTCGGCCAGTTCTGGAGGTCGCGGACATCCTCCGCGATCACGGCTCTGCTTGGCGTGACGCCAATCAGGGGCATGTGAGCCTCGGGCAATTGAAGGTGATGAATGCGATCGAGCGCTGTCGCACGGCGGCGCTCGGCGGCCATGTCGCACGCTGCGAGAGCGCGGCGTGCGGCCATACCGAGGTCGCCTACAACTCCTGCGGCAACCGGCATTGTCCGAAGTGCCAGGGTGCGGCGTCACGCCGATGGCTGGCCGACCGCGAAGCGGAGCTGTTGCCGGTGCCGTATTTTCACGTCGTCTACACGCTGCCCAGCGAGTTGCGTGACATCGCCTACCAGAACAAGCGCGTGATCTATAATCTGCTGATGAAGGCAGCGGCCGAGACGACGCTCGCCATCGCAAGCGATCCCAAGCGCCTCGGCGCCCGCATCGGTATCACGGCCGTGCTGCACACCTGGGGCTCGGCGCTCACCCATCATCCGCACGTGCATATGATCGTGCCGGGTGGAGGGCTCTCGCTCGATAACACGCGATGGATCGCCGCGCGCTCCAATTTCCTCGTCCATGTCAACGTGCTGGCGCGCCTGTTCCAGGGCAAAATGCTGGCGATGCTCGTGCATGCGCACGACGCCGGCGAGCTAAAGTTCTTCAATACCCATGCCGGACTCACCGACAAGACAACGTTCAAGCGCTTCATCGCCCCGCTGCGGCGCATCAAGTGGGTGGTCTATTGCAAGGCCCCGTTCGCGGGGCCCGCGCAGGTGCTGCGTTATCTGTCCCGTTACACCCATCGTGTCGCCATCTCCAACCGCCGCCTCGTTGCAGCCGACGACGAAGCGATTGCGTTCCGCTGGAAGGACTATCGCCTCAACGGCGCCAACCGCTGGAAGACGATGCGGCTTCACCCGCACGAGTTCATCAGGCGGTTCCTGCTGCACGTGCTGCCCAAGGGCTTCCACCGCATCCGCCACTACGGGCTCTTTGCCAACGCCAACCGCGCCCAGAGCATCGCGACAGCCCGCGCACTCCTCAACGTCGCCCCGCCGGCCGCCGACCCGCAAGAGCAGCCGGATATCGCGACGGACACGCCACGTGTGCTGCCGTGCCCATGCCCGCGCTGTGGCGCCCGCATGATCGTGATCGAGGTGTTCGCCCGCGGCTGCCAGCCAAGCTGGCGGCCGACAATGATCAGGATCGACACGTCATGACCAAGACCTCCTGCGAGCGTTGCTGTTGTCCTGGTCCGATGCGCTGGCTAAATGCTGGCGGCGATCTCGCTCAACCCAGCGGCATCCATCAGTGCGCACATCGCGCATTGGTGCGCTCCGAACGCCCGCCCAAAAGCCTAATGCACTCTCCTGAACTGCCCTACGTCCGGACACGCAGGTCAAATCCTGTCGCCGTCACGTCTATCATCGAGCCCGACGCCGGCATTAAATCCCCATAGCGCTCGCTGCTTGGCCGGTGCTCAACTTCCCGCGACTTCGTGCCTTGGCGCTTTTTGGACGCCGGTCAGTTCGGCGTGCGGAGCCTCTTTGTCGCCGGCGTCCAAAAACCTGCACAATAGGCGACATGGGGCGCTCTTGGCGGCTGAACCGCGATCCGCTTTCTAGTCTTTTGCAGGGTCTCTTGCGAGGAAAGATCTAGAGGATGCATTAACACTCCAAAGCAATCCTCCTAGAGTCTTTAAGATCGACTTGGCAAACATCGTCTAGGCTGACGGCAGGAGTCGGCCTACAGGGTCCCCAAAAATGCGTCGATGGTTTCCGCTGATTAAGTTTGTTGGCGACATCAGCATCTCCACCGCCATTGTTGCGGCGGGATTGGTCGGTGCTTGGAGATTCGTAAGCACGCTCGGCGAGTTTTTCGCCGTGCTTCTCCTCTTCGGGAACCCAATCGGTCTTGTCCTTGTTGCTGCGCCATTCGTCATTGTGCTGATTCCTCTTCCTGCTTTTGGTCTCGCAAGGGCGCGGTATGGTCTTGTCCTCGGCCCCATCCTTTCTTTGGTGATAACGTATGGCTTTCACTC
>DASTGE010000031.1:0-4517 GCA_035719405.1 Burkholderiaceae bacterium | reverse complement strand
GAGCGGCCGGCGCTGGATGTGAAGCGGCTGTTGCGTGAGGTGCAGGCGGGGTGAACGACAGGCTGGTCGCCGCCGACGTGTTGCGAACGTTGGAGGGCGTGTCACCGGGGTCGCTGCGGACGTTCGCGCAGGGGCTCGCGCTCGGCGACGGGCCGTTCAGGGTGTTGGCGAACCCGGTCGACTGCTATGCCGACAGGCTCGAACATGCTGACGTGGGCGAGGAGCTGTCGAACTTGGCGATGCGGCACGCGCTCAGGCGGCTGTTCCACGACGCGACGATCGCGGAACGGTTGGAGGGGGTGTCGGAGCCTTTCTGGCAGGCGGTGGCGAACGCACTCGATGCCTCCGATTCTCGTCGAACGGCGGCGCCTGGCTCCGCTATGGAGCCAGAGCCGGGCAGATAGGCAACACCGCATGACCCCGCGGTTAGCAGGCAGCCACGTTGGATTCTGGCCGTCCCCCGGAGGCTCGTAGTTTCAGGCGAGAGGATCCGGGGCGATTCGGATGACGACGCAGCGCCGAACTGAGACGTTTCAGGGCGGAAAGGGGTGATGCCCGTGAAGGTCATTCCGACCGGTCACCCGCATCTGACACCTGCTGCGGATCTCGCTGTGCTGATGGCTACGGTTGTGCTTCTCCTGGCCAGCGCGGCGTTGATGCTCACTGGCGTGCTCGCGGCAGAAATCGCGATCCCACTGATTGCAGTCGGTATTGCAATCGTGGTCATCGAACAGACTGTCGAACTGCGATAAACAAGGCTCGGGGGCCGGCCAGTCTGGAATCGAACCCGCCCGTTTCCTTAGACAGGCGACAGCCGCATGACCCGCAAGTGCGTGCGCATGGAAATGCCCGGCGAAAACGAACGGGCATCCCCAACGCCTAGGCTCTGGTCTTCGCGGCGGGCGCTCTACGCGTAGTTCTCGTTCATAAACTTCGATGACTTGGGCGGGCCTTGCGTAAACCCGGCTTCCGCAAAGATCGCCGGGACGTCGGGGTCGGAAGTGAAGTTTTGCCAGCCCGCCTCGTCCCAGTCGAAGACGGCCCAATACCGGTCGCTCTCATTTGGATCCTGAAAGACGTGCGCGCCCTTGCAACCGTGCTGCTTTCGCTTCTCAGCGCCTTTGGTTGAAAAGACCTGCCAGAACTGGTCGAAGTCCCCGACCTTTGCAGTTGCTAGAACCATGTCTCCCCCCTCTGTCGGAACGTGTGTCGTTGCCGTTCCGACCCTACGCCACTTCATCACGCGATGAGCGCGGGAGGCACCGGCCGCTACTGCTTCCGCCAGGAATGCCGCCGCGATGTGCGCACGCATGGCCACTACGCCTACGCGCGATGGATCAAGCGTTTCAGGGTGTCGACGCCGGCGTTCCGCCGTCCGTGTCGAAGTTCGGCAAGTGCTGCCGCGGCAAGAGCAACCTCAGTCAATGGCGGCAGTCGCTCGTCGATGAACCGCTGCAACCACCGCAACGCCGCGCGTTCGTAACGTGCGGGGTCGGTCTTCGCCAGAAGCTCGCACAGGCGAGGGCGTCGGCGAGGGAGAGTCCTCCCATCTCCCGCGCAGCCATCTCCGCGTTCTGGACGTGTCGAGCGTGTATCGCCCGCTGAAAGCGCCCCCGTGCCGAGCCCTGGCTTGTCATCGTCGGATGCCGCTGGGGCGACGGCCGAGCAGACAATAGACCGCATCCCCGGATGGAACTACGCTCGTTGGTGCACGCGTGGGCGCTCACCGAGCTCGGCGACTCGGAAGCGATCGACCTGTTTCTGCGGGAACAGGATGCAGAGCGTGCGCTCGCCGACTGCTGCCGCGACGAGCCGGATTGGGTGGGGACGCTGTCCGTGGAGCCGGTCGAACTGGACGAGCGCGACGTCTCTCCGAACTAGACGGACTACTCCACACGTGCTGTGTTGATTGCGTTCCCGTGCTCCCCACCTGCCGCGCGGGTCGCATTGAGACACGACCGACACCACATAGGAGGCCAATCACATGCGGAAGCCCACACCGGCATTCGCCATCGCCGTGCTCGCGCTTTTCGTCGCACTCGCCGGCACAGGTCATGCCGTCGTCAATGCTGCCGTGCCACTTGCCCGCCGCGCCCTTCTTGCCGAGAACGCGAAGAAGCTGAACGGCCAAACGGCCCGCCAGCTCGCCAAGATCCCCGGCCCTGCCAGCACAGCCGCTGGCGTCGTCACAACCCGGTCAAAGAACGTCGTGATCACGTCCGGTACTGCGGAGTACTTCACGATCGACTGCGATCCGAACGAGAAGATCATCAGCGCCGGCTACGCCTCCGATACGGGAAGTGTGCTCAACCTCTTCTTGTCCCAGCCCTCCACTGAAAGGACATGGCGGCTGGGATTCATCAATCCCGGTAACAAGACCGCCACCACCACGCTCTACGCGATCTGCATTCGATAGCGCGTCGCGGTCGAGGATCTCCTCGCTAGACGAACTGCTTCACGCGCGACCTGTTGATCGCGCTTTCGTGCTCCATCTCCCAGCGCCAGTACGACCGGTTCTTCGTCTTGACCCAGCTCCGTTGATTCGGGCGGTAGCTGCCGCTCCGGCGTTTTGCGACGACACCCTTGAGTTCGTGGGCGCACACCGCCTCGAACAACGCCGTCCCGTCGTCAAACGTTTCGGGTGTCTGCCAGAGCACGCCGTTGAGATCGAGCGCCTCGAGCCGCGCTCGCCGCTCAGAGTACGGCGCGCGTGTCAGGTCTTCTCGGTTGACGCTCAGCAGGTCGAAGACCATGTACGTCACTGCGATGCCTGGCCGGCGCATCAGCATCCGCTCGCACAGAAGCGGGAAGTCCGGACATCCGTCAGGGCCGAACGCGACGAGCTCGCCGTCGAGCGTCGCAGTGATCGGCGGCGCGGAGAGTTCGGGAAGGAGCGGTGTCATGTCCCAGCCGCGCCGGCTGCGGACGCGAAGCGGCGCACCCTCAGTTGAGACGATCGCGCGAAATCCGTCCCACTTGACCTCGTACGCCCAGTCGCCGCGTGTGGGAATCGGCCCGGAGCGGGCGAGCATGGGTTGAGGAAGTGGCGCCGCAGATGCCACAGACTGGACTCTATGGGTCGGCAAGTAGGGGAGCCGGAGCGGCCGTCAACCCACAGCGGTTGGTTGCGGCGACCAGCCGCGAAGACGCTCGGACTCCCGGCGGAACAGATGCCGGTCAAGCCCAACGATCGCAACGCCTCGGGCGAACTAGGTCTTCACGGGCCGGCCAAGTAGCTGCAGAGCGCGTCCGTGTTGCCGCTGATGAAGTCGTGCGGGCCGGCAATAAAGACGTGTTCCTCGCCCTCGGCGATCACGCGACCGACGTCCATCTCAATCACGCCGGAGCCTGGGACAGTGAAGAGGAAGGCCAGACCGTTTTCGGTTTCGCGGATGACGTTTCCATCCGCGTCGAAGTAGAACGTGATCATCATGGGTCCGAAGTTCCCCGTCACTGACTTTCCGTTCGCGCTCAAGGTGATGACGAACCGACCGCCGATGTTGGTGAAGATCTGCTTCGTGAGGTTTCCACTGCTGTCGTAGTAGGAGGTGACCTTGAACGAGCCTTGGGCATGTTCGTCGAACGGGAAGTCGCACGTTCCCTCGTTGATGAACGTGTCATCGATTTGGACGACCTCTTGGCGTGGGCCGGTCGCTCCGGCGACCGCCGCGAAAGCGCCAGCGAACATGGCGACAGAAGCCGCGACAACGAAGAGTCGCTTCATCTATCTCCCCTTTCTGTTCTCGACGCCCCGCCTTGGCGTCTAAGAGGCCCCACACTATTGGCGCGAACACCCGCTTTCAAGTCGACCTCTGCCGAACGACACGCCAACTATCTCCGCACGATGCGCTTCAGTGCGTCAACGCCGACGGCTCGTTGCCCGTGTCGGAGTTCGGCAAGTGCTGCTGCTGCGAGAGCTACCTCGGTGAGAGGCGGCAGTCGCTCGTCAATGAAGCGTTGAAGCGACCGAAGGGCGGCACGCTCATATCGCTTCGGGTCGGTTGCGGCCAGCAGTTCGCACAGCGCGAGCGCATCAGCAAGGGACAGTCCGCCCATCTCCCGCGCGGCCATCTCGGCGTTCTGAAGGTGTCGGGCATGTATCGCCCGCTGAAAGCGTCCGTGTGCGCTGCCCTGGCTGGTCATCGTTGGATGCCGCTGGGGCGACGGCCGTTTCGGACGATAGCCACTGGCCTCGGACCGCACTAGACTGGCCCGCCGTGGACGGGCGGGTCCTAGCTGAACGCATTCTCTGCTGCGAGGAGTGCCGGCTGGTGTGGCTGCCGGTTGATGGCCGACGTTGGCGTGCTTACTGGATTGACGACGGGCCGGAAGACAAGCTGCTGTTCTACTGCCCGGAGTGCGCGGAGCACGAGTTCGGCTAAGAACGAGGCGGGGGGCCGAGAGACCGTAAGCTCGCTCGGTGGCTCCTGCGGCGCCGCTTCCTCAACCTATGCTCGCCCGCTCGGGTCCGATGCCGACGCGTGGCGAGTGGACGTTCGAGGTGAAATGGGACGGGT
>DASTGE010000030.1:0-6933 GCA_035719405.1 Burkholderiaceae bacterium | reverse complement strand
CGGATGCGGGAATCGACCGACAGGTCGCGGCCTTCGCGGAGGCCACGCGCGACCTGCCCGGTGAGCGGTCCTTGAGCAACAGCGCGGCCATCCTGCGGCATGCCGCATCCGCGGACGTGCGCGCAGACTGGGTGCGGGCGGGCATCATGACCTACGGCTCGGCTCCCGACTTTCCCGCGCACGACATCGACCAGTGGAGTTTGCAGCCGACCATGACCCTGCGCTCCAGGCTCATCGCGACGCAATCGCTGCAGCCCGGCGATCGCGTCGGCTACGGCAGTACGTTCACGGCCGAGGCGCCGATGCGCATCGGCATCGTCGCGTGCGGTTACGCCGACGGCTATCCGCGACACTGCGGCACGGGAACGCCCATCCTGGTTGACGGCGTCCGCACCCGCACTCTGGGCCGGGTGTCGATGGACATGATCGCGGTCGACCTCGAGCCCGTGCCGCAGGCTGGTTTTGGCATCGAGGTCACGCTCTGGGGTTGTGGCCCTGGCGGCACCGTACTGCCGATCGACGAGGTCGCGCGCTCGGCAGGCACGCTCGGCTACGAGCTGATGTGCGGACTCGCGCTGCGCGTGCCGGTCCGCGTCGCTTGAAACGCTTCACACCTGAGCCGCGTGCCACGCGTGGCGCTGCTGCGGCAAAGCCGGGGCTTCGGCCAGCAGCTTGATGATCGCTCCGAGGCGCTGCATTGCCGACTCCATTGCCGGCGACCAGGGCTCTGCCCCCTGGCGCTGCACTTGGAGCATCCCCGGCCACGAGGCCCCGTTGCGGCGACAATCCGTTGGTTGCACCCCAAGCCTTCCAGTGCGCCATGGACTTGCCCGCCCACCAGTTGACGATGACGGTGTTGATGACGCCGGACACGGCGAATTTCGCCGGCAACGTGCACGGCGGCACCATTCTGAAGTTGCTCGACCAGGTGGCGTATGCGTGCGCGAGCCGTTATGCCGGGCGGTACGTGGTCACCCTGTCGGTGGATCAGGTCATGTTCCGACAGCCGATTCACGTTGGCGAGCTGGTGACCTTCCTCGCCAGCATCAACTACACCGGCACCTCCTCGATGGAGGTCGGCATCAAGGTGCTGGCCGAAAACATCACCAGCCAGGAAGTGCGCCACGTCAACAGCTGCTTCTTCACCATGGTAGCAGTCGACGGCGAGCGCAAGCCGGTGCCTGTGCCGCAACTGCGCCCGTTCTCGCCCGATGAGAAGCGGCGTTGTGCGGCGGCCAAGGTCAGGCGCCAGCTGCGCCAGGAGTTCGAGCAGCGATTCCGGGAACTGCAGCAGCAGGACGAGTGACGCGAGCCCGATGTCACGAGTCGTGATTCCCGAGTACGAGGTCGAGTGGACGGCGGTGCGCGCGCAGGGCGCGGGCGGCCAGAACGTCAACAAGGTGTCGAGCGCCGTGCAGCTGCGCTTCGACATCGAGGCCTCGAAGAGTCTCAAACCGGCACACAAGGCACGACTGAAGGCGCTGCCCGACCAGCGCATCACAGCCGCCGGGGTCATCGTCATCAAGGCGCAGACGCACCGCAGTCAGCCGCTGAATCGCTCGGAGGCGATGGCACGTTTGCAGGAGTTGGTGGACGCGACCGCGTACGCACCCCGAAAGCGAATCCCCACGCAGCCCACGCTGGGTTCAAGGCGCCGCAGGTTGGACGAAAAGGGCCGGCGTGCCGGGATCAAGGCGGGGAGAGCGAAGTCCATCGACTGAAGCACGCTGACCGGCCATCGAACCGGGCTAAAGTCCCGGCCCGATGGCCAAGACCCTCTATATCTGCAGCGAATGCGGCGGTAGCACGCCCAAGTGGCTCGGCAAGTGCCCGCATTGCGCTGCGTGGAACACGCTCGAGGAGAGCATCGCCACCGACGCGCCAGCGAAGAACCGGTACCACTCGCTCGCAAAAACCCAGCCCGTCGCGACGCTGGCTGAGATCGACGCGACCGATGTCGCCCGAACGCCCACCGGCATCGAGGAACTCGACCGCGTGCTCGGAGGTGGGATCGTTGCCGGCGGTGTCGTGCTGATCGGCGGCGACCCGGGCATCGGCAAGTCCACCCTGCTGCTGCAGGCGGTGGATTCGCTGTCGGCCGTCGTGCCCGCGCTTTATGTGACGGGCGAGGAAAGCGGCGCGCAGGTGGCGCTGCGTGCGCGCCGGCTCGGGCTGGAGGGCAAGCGCGTGCGCGTGTTGGCGGAGATCCAACTGGAGAAGGTCCTCGCCACTGTGGCGTCGGAGCGGCCGGCGTTTTGCGTGATCGACTCGATCCAGACGCTTTACTCCGAGCAGCTCAGCTCCGCGCCGGGTTCGGTCGCGCAGGTCCGCGAATGCGCGGCGCAGCTGACGCGTACCGCCAAAGCCAGCGGCACGGCGATGGTGTTCGTTGGCCATGTGACCAAGGAAGGCACGCTCGCCGGCCCACGCGTGCTGGAGCACATTGTCGATACGGTGCTGTACTTCGAGGGCGACACGCATTCGAGTTTCAGGCTGGTGCGGGCGTTCAAGAATCGCTTCGGCGCGGTCAACGAGATCGGCGTGTTCGCGATGACGGAGCGGGGGCTCAAGGGCGTGGCCAATCCGAGCGCAATCTTTCTGTCCACGCATGGCGAGCCGGTGCCAGGGTCGTGCGTGCTGGTGACGCTCGAAGGAACCCGCCCGATGCTGGTGGAGATCCAGGCGCTCGTCGATTCAGGCGGGCCCAGTCCTCGCCGGCTGTCGGTCGGTCTGGAGCGCGATCGGCTTGCCATGCTGCTGGCCGTGCTGCACCGGCACGCGGGCATTGCGTGCATGGATCAGGACGTCTTCGTCAACGCGGTCGGTGGTGTGCGTATCAGCGAGCCCGCGGCGGATCTCGCAGTGCTGCTCGCCATTCAGAGTTCGCTTCGCGGCAAGCCGCTGCCGCGGGGCTTCATCGCGTTCGGGGAGGTCGGGCTGGCAGGGGAGATCCGGCCTGCGCCACGCGGGCAGGAGCGGTTGAAGGAGGCCGCCAAGCTCGGCTTCAGCGTGGCGTTGGTGCCCAAGGCCAACGCGCCGAAGCGGGCGATCGAAGGACTGACGCTTCACGCGGTCGAGCGTGTGGAGGAGGCGGTGCAGTTGGTGAGGGAGTTGGATTGAGGACGGTAAGATCGGCAGACGATTCATGACTGCCGATTTATGACGGCCATGTGCACGCTGAAAATCACTCAAGTCGGTAGCTCTTCGTGTTGATCCTGCCGCAGGAATTGCCATACGTCGCTCGCGAAGCGCTGACATGAACCCCATCGTCGGCTGGGGCCTTGCCGTCGTCGCGATCGCTTTCGGCTACGCACGGTACGGCTGGCAGGGGGCGCTGTTTGCGATCACCTTCGTCGTGTTCTGGCTGCTGCTCAACTTCACCCGCATGATGCGGGTGCTGAGCAGAGCCGGCAAGGCACCGGTCGGTCATGTGGGCAGTGCCGTGATGCTGCACAGCAAGCTCAGGCCCGGAATGCGCGTGCTCGACATCATCAGCATGACGCGCAGCCTCGGCCAGCGCGTGTCGGAACTGCCGGAGGTCTGGCGCTGGACCGACGACGGCCGATCGTCGGTCGAGGTCACCATCGAAAATGGCCGCGTTTCGCGCTGGATCCTGCATCGCCCGGCCGGGGAAGTCGATGAAGGCGGCGAAGGCGCCCCGTAGAATGCACCTCTTCAGACTCGCATTTGAACAAGAGGACCGCAATGGGCATGGACGATCGTGACGGCCTGATCTGGATGGACGGCCGCCTGGTGGACTGGCGCGATGCCAAGGTTCATGTGCTCACCCACACACTGCACTACGGTTGCGGTGTGTTTGAGGGCGTGCGCGCCTACAACACGGTCAACGGCACCGCAGTCTTCCGCCTTCAGGAGCATACGGAGCGGCTCTTCAACAGCGCCAAGATCCTGCGCATGAAGATCCCCTACAGCTTCGAGCAGGTGTTCGAGGCGCAACGCGAGGTGGTGCGTGCCAACAAGCTCGAGAGCTGCTACATCCGCCCGCTTGCCTGGATCGGCTCCGAGAAGCTCGGCGTGAGCCCCAAGGGCAACACGATTCACCTGATGATCGCGGCCTGGGCGTGGGGCGCGTATCTGGGTGAAGAGGGCATGCGCCGCGGCATCCGTGTCAAGACCTCGAGCTACACGCGCCACCACGTCAACATCACCATGACGCAGGCGAAGACGGTGTCCAACTACACCAACTCCATTCTCGCCAACATGGAAGCCACCGATGACGGCTATGACGAGGCTCTGCTCCTTGACGCCTCGGGGTTCGTGTCAGAGGGTGCTGGCGAGAACGTCTTCGTCGTCCGCAAGGGCGTTGTGTATACGCCCGATCTGTCAGCGGGGGCACTCAACGGCATCACGCGCAGCACGATCTTCGCCATCTGCGAGGATCTCGGCATCAAGCTGATCGAAAAGCGGATCACGCGCGACGAAATCTACGTTAGCGATGAAGCGTTCTTTACAGGTACTGCCGCCGAGGTGACGCCGATCCGCGAACTCGATCGCGTGCAGATCGGCGCCGGTTCGCGCGGTCCAGTGACCGAGAAGATCCAAAGCGCCTTCTTCGATATCGTCAACGGGCGTAATCCGAAATACGCCGAGTGGGTCACGAAGGTCTGAGAAGATTCGAATCGACACCACTCAACGACTCCTGCTTGAATCCTTCATGAGCGCGAACGAACCGAAGCGATCTGTCGTCGAAGTGCTGGCCAAGGACCTGGAAGGGCCGGGCGTGGTGTTCTGTCCCAATCCGAAAATGCCGCTGTGGGCCAGTCATCCCCGGGTCTTTATCGACGTCGCGACAACGGGAGAGGGCTGGTGCCCCTACTGCAGCACGGTGTACAAGTTGAAGGAAGGCGAAACGGTTTCCGCCCATCACTGACAGTCACGGGGGTTTCCCCCCGGCTGCAGACTACTGCCTGATCCCCTCGACCTGGACAACAAGACGAATCGCGTCGGGGAATCCGTAATTCAGTCCCCAGTCGACACCCCACTGGCTGCGCCGGATGGTCGTCTCGAAGTCGCCGCCGCAGACTTCCTTCTTGAACATCGGGTTGTTGTAGCAGTTGAAGTTGGCGGCCTTCAGCGTCACCGGGTTTGTCTTGCCCCGAAGCGTCAGTTGGCCACTGACCTCGGCAACCTTGTCACCGTTGAATGTGAACTTGTCGGCCACGAATTTGCCGTCAGGATATTCCTCCGCGTCGAAAAAATCCTTGTTCTGAAGGTGCTTGTCGAGTGCGGGCACCCCGGTGTTCACAGAGGTGATGTCGAACGCCACCTCCACCTTGCCGGTCTTGCGAGCTTTGTCGAGTTGCACTGAGCCTTGCTTCGCCTGGAACCGCCCCCTGTTGGTCGACGTGCCGAAGTGCTGCACCTCGTACATCACGAAGGTGTGCGTGGGATCGAGCGTGTAGTTGGCTGTCTCGGCCTGAGATGCAGATGCAAAGACGGCCGCCGCGAGGGACGCGGCCAGGGCAAGGGTCGTTCTCATCGACGTTCCTTTTCTGGATTGAGGGAGGTGGGTGAGCGGAAGACTGGTCACAGTGGGCGGACGCCCGCCAAGGCGATCTTGAAACGGACCTGCACGTCGTTGGCAACCATGCCCGTGTCCGCCCATTCGCCTTCACCGATCTTGAAATCCAGCCGCTTGATGTTGAAGCTGCCGTTGGCGATGGTGAACTCGCCGCTGCGGGTGAGGGCGACCGGCACGGTGAGGTCGCGTTGCATGCCCTTGATGCTGAACTTGCCGGTCACCTCGAATCTGCCGGTTCCTACGGCCTTGACGGCCGTCGATTGAAAGCTGGCCCGAGGGAACCGGCGCGTGTCGAACCAGGGCTGCTTGACCAGCTCGGACTCGGGCTCGGGAGATCCCAGCGATACGCTGCCCAAGTCGATCGTGATATTGATCTTCGCGGCCTCGGGTTGGGTCGGGTCGAACGCGACCTGGGCGTCGAACTTGCGAAAGCGGCCGTCGACCGGTACGCCCATCTGCCTGCTGGTAAATGCAACCTCGCTTTGCCCAGGCACGAACTTCTGGTCAGCGAAGGCGGGGGCCGCTAGCGAGGCGGCAAGGGTCAGGGGAATCAGGACTCTCATCATTGGACGCATCGGGCAGGATCGAAAGACAAAGGCTTCAGCTGCGGCCCGGTCGCATACGCAGCAACACGTCGTCGCGGTCGACGAAGTGGTGCTTCATGGCGGCAGCGACGTGGGCAAGTACGAGCAGCGCGAGTAACCATGCGAGCCGCCCATGCCACGGCTTGATGGCGTCGGCCAGCACCTTGTCGGGCGACACGAAATCGGGCAACGGCAGCACGCCGTAAACCACGACGGGAAAGCCCGCCGCTGAACTGTAGGCCCACCCTAGCAGCGGAACGGCGAAGAACAGCAGGTACAGCCCCAGATGCACGGCGTGCGCGGCTTGGCGCTGCCACGCGGGCATGTCGAGCGGCTCAGGCGGACGATGTGCGAGCCGCCACAGCAGCCTTGCGGCCGACAAGGCGAGGATCGTGATGCCGGCCCACTTGTGCCAGTTGAAGAGCTTGAGCCGTGTCGGTGAGAACGGCATGTCGGCCATCGTCACGCCCACACAGAAGCTTGCCACGATCATCACGGCGAGCAGCCAGTGCAGGGCAATGGCAGGGGCGGTATAGCGGTCTCGGCTTGGCACGGGGCGGATTCGTTGCGACGTTCGGCAATGCTGCGAAGTGTGCCTGCCGCATGTTGCCGGCACGTTCACGCACCTTGAGCGCTCGCTTCAAATGCCCTGCATTCGTGCAACTGTTGCGGCCAACCGTGTCCCGCGACGAGTCAGGCCACGGATTGTTTCGGTGCCTGGAGCCCGCCCCATTGCGCCATCAGCCGCTGCCACTTCTCTCGCGCGGCAGCCAGATGACGCGCCTTCACATGCCCGTAGCCGCGAAT
>DASTGE010000029.1:0-2036 GCA_035719405.1 Burkholderiaceae bacterium | reverse complement strand
AGACTGTCGGACCCAGGCCGCCAACGACATCGCCGTCGCAAGGACGTTGTGGCATGGCCGTGCGGCGATCACGCAGTCCACGCTGGATGCGAGCCTGAAAGTCACCGACGGGTCCGGGGCGGCCGAGAAGTTCATCGTGCGCGGACTGCAAGCGGCCACGCTGGCAAGCGGCGGCAAGGAAACACTCAGCTTTTCGTGGGGGCTCCACGGCGCGGTGTCGCAGGCCACGATCGATCCATCGCAACCTGCATCCGCGCAGCTGCGCGGGCTGTGCGCGGCATTCGCCGCCCTGGGCATCGCCGGGACCGTGGAAGATGGGCAACTGGTGCTCAACGTGCCACCGGCGCTGCAGGACAGGCAGTCGGCGCTGATGGTCCGGGGCGGTGGCCATCGCTACCCTGCCGGCCAGTTGGTGCCGCTTCGCCTGGAACCCGCGGCGCAGGCGATCGAGCCCGACCGTTGGGACGCGCGCGACCCCCTGCAGGCTCGCGTCAGCCTCGAACGTGTGGTGGACGCGGTCGACAAGGTTGAAACCGCACGCCGCGGCATCGAGGCTGATGCGGCGGCACTGGCTGGGCAGGTCGCGTCGAATCGGGGTCAGGCCGAGCGCGTTGCGGCCTTTGCGCAGCAGTTCGCTTCCAATGCCTCAGACGGTGGCTACGGCCAGGTGCTGGGGCTGATGGCTGCGGTTGCGGGATTCGATCGCGAGCGCGTGCGCAACCTGCTGGACGCACAGGCGACGCACCCATGAAGGTCAACCCGGCACCGTGCTCGTGGTGCGATGAGAAGTCAGTCCGACGTGGTCCGTCCCTCGCTCTGCCAAGGCGTCCAGATCACCCCGGCTCCCAGGGCGAACCCCGTGCTGCTGCGAAACAGCGGGCTCGAGCGATTGGCGGCTCCGTGCAGGGACATCGCTCTGGCTTCCATGAACCACGACCATGAAGCTTCGGCGCGGCGTCTGATGGTCAACTTCAGATCGGTGCCGAGATAGCCGGATCGCGCCGCATAAGCGGGACG
This sequence comes from Burkholderiaceae bacterium, assembly GCA_035719405.1. Taxonomy (GTDB): domain Bacteria; phylum Pseudomonadota; class Gammaproteobacteria; order Burkholderiales; family Burkholderiaceae_C; genus CAMLIZ01. The sequence continues at coordinate 1,019 of DASTGE010000029.1, read as the reverse complement.
TGTCGTGGTTGCGTACTGGGGCGCCACTTCGTAGAAGTGGCGCATCAGCGGTCCGCTGGCCCACGTCGGCCCCACGCTCAGTGTCCACTCTCCTGCGTTGTCCGTGACGGTTCCGCGACGCCAGCGCAGTTCGGACTCGACGCTGAAGCCGCGCCCGTTGATGCGGTGCAGGTTGGTCGAGGCAGTGGCGTTGAGTTTCAGATGCAGTGCCGGCGCGCCCGGCACGTAATGCAGGCCATGGTAGATCAGCTGAGGTCCCACACCCACCAGGTAATCGAGGTCAGGCATGCCGCTTCGCGCACGATTGTCCCGTGCATTGAACGAGGCGGTCGCGGCAAGGTCGAGTTCGAGATCCTCTCGACCGAAGAGCCGGCCGCGCATACCCTCCCGGTCGATGCGCAGGACAGGTCCACGGTAGAACACGATCGGCGCCACGAGACCGCGCAGATGGGCCTGATCGGAACCCGGGTAGTCGCTGATCCATCCGCCCCCACCCGCCAGGCCCGCTTCCCATATCGGCTCGCCGTTCCATCGCTTCACCTCCTGCGCGGAGGCGAACGGCGGCGGCAGCGCAAGCAGAGCTGCGATGAAGGGAAGGGCACGCCCGCCCGAGAATGCGAGGATCGTCATCAGCAGCGATTTTGGCCCGACAGCATCGAGGCATTGCCGCTCAAGTGTCGGAATCGTCAAAGCGAACGTTGGCCATGATTGCGGGCTGAACGGTACTACTTCATCCTGACGTACTCCCCCGGCGCTTCGGAGAGCACGAACAGCTCCCGTTGCGCGGCGCCCATGGAGGGCGGTGCGACGGGCGGCCCGGAATGTGCGGAGAGCCAGCGTTGCCACTCGGGCCACCAGGAGCCTTGCCCGCGCTGCGCGTGGGCCAGGAACAAATCCGCGTCCAGGTACCTGTCGCCACTCGCCTGGAGGTGCACGCGGTAGTTGGACTTCGGATGCCCCGGCGGGCTGACGACGCCGGCGTTGTGTCCTCCGGTGGCGAGCACGAACGTGACCTCCGT
>DASTGE010000028.1:0-3451 GCA_035719405.1 Burkholderiaceae bacterium | reverse complement strand
ATCCGGACCTTGTGATGCACGTGTTCCCGCACCTCGCACGCGGACGCTATCCAGTGCCGGGCTATGTGACCGTGTTCCCGATGTACGAGCGCGTCGAGTACGCGATGCCGGGTGAGGCGGCGCCGCGAACGGCGGCACTCGATGCGGCACCGCCCGCTTCAGCAGCGCGACCCACGGGAACCACCGCTTCGAGTCAATGATGATGTTGTCCAGCCTCACGTCCATTTTCAAGTTCCCTCGCGCCAGCGGACCTGCCGCGGCTCGTCAGCCGCTGACGGTCAAGGAGCGCCGGCGCATGGCCGCGCGGCCACCGTCGTTCACCGAGCTGCTGCCCTGGGCCCAATGCGATCGCGACACGCTGTTCTGGACGCACGCCAACGGCACGACGCGTGGGTTCTTTCTGGAGGTGATCCCTGTCGCCACCGAGGGCAAGCCGGAGGACTTCCTGCTCGGTGTGCAGCAGCAGCTGCGATCGGCGCTGCAGTCGTTCGACGAGGCCTCGCCGCCCTGGATCGTGCAGTTCTTCGTCAACGACGACCAGAACCTGGCGCCGATGAAGGATCACCTGGCGCGCTACATCGAGCAGGCGTACCCGAAGGATCCGGAACGCTCGCAGGCGATCCTGGCATCGGCGTTCACGCGTGAGTACCTCGCGATGATGGGGCGGCATCTGGACCAGGTGAACAAGGCGGACGGCCTGTTTCAGGACACGCAGGTCAGCGGGCAACCGTGGCGGGGGCAGTTGCGGCGCGTGCGCTGCTGGGTGTACCGCCAGTTCCCGGTGCGAGGCGATGAGGGCCCCTCCTCCGACCAGCAACTGCACGGCCGGCGGGACGCGGTGGAGGCGTCGCTGCGCGAAGCCGGGATGGCGGCACGCCGCTGTGGTGCACGGGACTTGTATGACTGGCTGTTGCCGATCTTCAATCCCGAGCCGGGGTGGTGCTCTTCGGAGGAGTTGCCCGTGCGGGCGCCCTGCCCTGATGACTCGCATCTGAACGGGGAGCACGGACTGGCGGACCTGGCCGAATGGCTGACGCTGTCACCGCCGGAATCGGATCCCGAGCGCGGTGTGTGGCGCTTCGATGGGCGGCCCTACAAGGCGCTGGTGCTGCAGAACATGGCCGCGCCGCCGCAGGTCGGCCACTTCACCGCGGAGCGTCGGCACGACGATCAGGTGTTCGCCCGCTTTGACCGGCTGCCGCCCGGCACGATGCTGTCGCTCACCGTGGTGATCCAGCCTCAGCATGACGTGCGGGGCCATGTCGAGCGCATCCAGCGCAAGTCGACCGCGAACACCGCCGAGGCGCAGGTGACGCACGCCGAGTGCGAGGCGGTGCTGCAGCGCATGTCTCAGCGCGACAAGCTGTTTCCGACGATGCTGACGTTGATGGTCAGCGCGAAGAACGACGCGGAGCTGGCCCGCGTCGTCACGACGGTCAATGCGCAGCTCGTGCCCACCGGCCTGCGCTTCATCGACCCGCGGCATGACCTGGTGCCGTTGGACGAATTCATCCGTGCGTTGCCGATGGCCTTCGAGCCCGATTTCGATACCAGGGTGATGCGGCGCAGCCGCTACCTGTTCGCTTCGCAGGTCGCCGCGCTGCTGCCCTTGTATGGACGTGCCCGGGGGACCGGGCGGCCGGGCGTGTGGATGTGGAACCGCGGCGGAGAACCCCTGCTGTGCGATCCGTTGAGTCCGAAGGATCGCAAGAAGAACTCGCACATCGTGGTGCTCGGGCCAACGGGCGCGGGCAAGTCGGCACTGTTGATCTTCAACGCGATGCAGGCGGCGGCCATCTACCGGCCGCGCTTTGTGGTGCTCGATGCCGGCGGCTCGTTCGGCCTGTTCGCGCAGGAATGCGCGCGGCTGGGCTTGAGCGTGTACCGGGTCGACCTGCAGCAGGAGGAGGCGCAGGTGAGCCTGCCGCCGTTCGTGCATGCGCTGAAGCTGTTGCGTGATCGGGAAGCGATGGCGAGCTGCCAGGCCGTCACCGAGGACACACTGCCCGAGCGCATCGCCAATCCGCTGGCGGTGGATCAGCGCGAGGTCAAGGAGCGCGTGTGGGTGGCCCCGTTGCTGGAAGACGGGACGCAGGACGACGCGCCGGCGGACGACAACCCGCACGACGAGCAGCGCGACTACTTCGGCGAGATGATGATCGCCGCGACGCTGATGATCACCGGCGGTGAGGCGAAGGAGGTCGACCGCATGACGCGGGCCGATCGCTATCTCATCAGCCGCGCGATCGTGCAGGCCGCCATCGCTGCGCAGAAGGCCGGCAAGCCGCATCCGCTGACGCAGGACGTGGCCAGCGAATTGATGCGCATGGCGCAAGACACGTCGATGTCGCCCGGCCGGCGCGAGCGCGCCGAGGAGATGGGACAGGCGATGACCGAGTTCACGCGGGGCTTGCGTGGACGGCTGTTCAATCGGCTTGGCGAGGACTGGCCGGAGGTCGATGTCACGATCATCGAGTTGGGCAAGCTCGCGAAGGGCGGCTATGAAGATGCGTTGAATCTCGTGCTCGCGACGGTGGTCGACAGCGTGCATTCGCGCGGCGAGCGCTTTCAGCACGAGGAACGCCCGCTGATCTTTTTGATCGACGAAGCCCACCTGGTCACGCGCAATGCGCTCATCGGCCCGATGCTGGCCAAGGCCGCGAAGATGTGGCGCAAGCTGGGCATCTGGCTGTGGCTGGCCACGCAGAACATGAAGGACTTCCCGGACGCGATGAGCCGGGTGCTGTCGATGTGCGAGGCGTGGCTGATCCTCGCGCTCGACAAGGACGTGGCGGAGGTGGCGCAGATCGAGCGCTTCCGGGCGCTCACGCCCGAGGAACGGTCGATGGTGCTGGCAGCGAAGAAGGAACCGGGCAAGTACACCGAGGGTGTCTTGCTGTCGTCGATCGGCAACTGGCTGTTCCGCAATGTGCCGCCCGCGTTGTGCCTGGCGCTGGCGCAGACCGAGCAGCATGAGAAGGCGCATCGGCAACGGCTCATGGCGCGTCATGGTTGCAGCGAGCTCGAAGCGGCGCACCGGGTGGCGCAGGAGATTGCGGGGGCACGGGGATGAGGCGTCGCATGTCCAGGCGCGATGCGTGGCGTTTTGTTCTCGCCACCGGCATCGCTGCGTTGACGTTTGGCGTGTCAGCGCAGGCTTCACGCTCGACCGACATCAGCAGCGTGCAAAGCGGCCGGCCTGCGCCGGTGAAGGTCGAGGTCTTCACGAACGCGGGGATTGCGTTGGCCAACGTGGGCGCCGCGATGGTGTACCAGCTCGACGCGCTCCAGCGGCTCGAGGTGGAGCTGTCGCACGGGCTGCCGGCCGACGAATCACAGGCCCAGCGCATCGCGCAGCAGCGGATGCAGCGCATGGGAGCGGCCTTGCAGCAACGGGTGGCCAACGCGAGCCAGGGTCTGATGCTGGCGCGCGAATACGGCATCGAGCGCG